>DASZXE010000390.1:0-2369 GCA_035546475.1 Kofleriaceae bacterium | reverse complement strand
GAGCGGCGTGGTCGGCAGCTCGAGGCCGGTGGTCGGCTCGTCGACGTAGCGGCGGTCCGTCACCTGCGCGGCGGCCGGCGCGGCGGCGGCCACCAGCACGCTCGCCCCGAGGCACGCGGCGGAGATCGAGGCCTTGCGCATCGATGGAGGGTAGCACCGGGCCTCGCCCGCGCCGGCACCCGGCCCGCGGACCGCATCGCCCCGCCGGGTGCGGTAGGCTGCCGGCGCCGTGGCCGCGCGTCTCCTCGCAGGAGCGATCCGATGACCCGACGCGCCAGCCGCGCCGCGGTCGGGCGGGCGCTCGCGCGCGCGCTGGCCGTGGCGCGCCGCCGCCGAGGTCCACTACCTCATCCTCCTCGCCGACGACGAGGTGCGGGCCGGCCACAGCGCGCTCGGCCCGCTGCCCGAGGTCCCGGCCACGATCGTCCTCGATCGCGAGGGCCGGATCGCCGCGCGCGTCGATCGCCAGCTCCGCCCCGGCGAGCTGGCGAAGCTGGTCGCGTCCGCGCGGCGCTGATCGGCGCGTGATATCGTGCGCGCGATGCGGGCCTTCGCCCTGGTCAGCCTCGTGCTCGCCGGTCTGGCGGCGCGCGCCTTCGCGGACGACCCGCCGCGCGCGCCTGCGCCGGCGACGTCGCCGGCCGCCGCGGGCGATCCGCGCCCGGCCCACCTGATCGGCCCGATCGCGCTCGACGGCTCCGGCGACCTGCCGCCGCAGTTCGTCGACAAGCTGCGCGACGAGGAGCAGGACGCGCTCGAGGGCTCCGACGCGCGCACCGTCGCGCGCGACGCGGCCGCCGCGATCCTGCGCACGATCCCGGAGCTCGCGACCTGCGCGACCCGCGAGTGCATCGCCCGCCTCGCGCTGGCGACCGCCGCCGGCCGCGTGGTCGTCACCCACCTCGACGTCAGCGGCGAGCTGTTCGACATCACCGTCGAGCTCGTCGACGATCAGGGCCGGCCGCTGCGCCGCCGCACCACCCGCTGCGTCGCCTGCACGCTCAACGACGCGATCGCGCGCACCGCCGGCGCCGTCCGCAGCCTCGCCGGCGACGAGCACGACGACGAGGTCACCGTCACGATCCGCTCGCAGCCGCCCGACGCCGGCGTGACGATCGACGGCACCTGGGTCGGCGCCACGCCGTGGGCGGGCGCGCTGGTCGCCGGGCCGCACCACGTGATCGTGTCCGGCGCCCGGACGGTCGTCCGCGACCTGTTCGTCGAGGCCGGCCAGGCGGTGCAGCTCGCGATCGAGGTCGATCGGCCGCGCCGGTTCGGCTGGATCACCTACGCCGCCGCCGGCACCGGCGTCGCCGCGGTGATCACCGGCGTGGCGCTCCTGTCGATCGACGGCGAGGGCACCTGCGATCAGGCATCGTGCCCGCGGCTCTACGAGACCACCGGCGCCGGCGTCACCTTCACCGCGGTCGGCCTCGCCGCGATCGGGGCCGCCGGCTGGATGTTCTGGCACGACCACCGGCACGGCCCGGCGGCGGCGATCGCGCCCACCGACGGCGGCGTCGCCGCGGTCGTCGGTGGCCGCTTCTGACGGAGCGATCCCGCGGGCCGCGCCGCCGGGCGCCTGCTGCATCGCGCCGCGCGCCGCGCGCCGCTCGGACGCTCACCGGGTTGGCGAGAATGCGTCCGTGACCCGCGTACGCCGAGCCAGGGGTTCGAACGTGCCGGCGCCGATCGATCGCGATCGTCGTTCTCGGCAACCTGTCAGTGGTTCGCGCGCGGCGGCAGCCCGAGCTTCTTGAGCGTGGCGTCGAGCGAGTTGCGCACCTCGGGATCGTCCGGCTGATCCTGCAGCACGCGCTCGTAGTGGATGCGCGCCTCCTGGAAGTCGCCCTTGCGGAAGTACGCATTGCCGAGGAGCTTGCGGGCCGGCACGCCCGCGCCGTAGCGCAGCGCCGCGGTCGCCGCCTCGAGCGTGCCGTCGATGTCCTTGTTCTGGAACGACGCCTGCGCCAGGCCCAGGTACGCCTGCCGCAGGAGCTGCTTGCTCGCGATCAGCCGCCGGTACTGCTCGATCGCGCCCGACCAGTTGAGCTGCCCGTACAGCTTGTCGGCGCTCGCGAGGATCGCGGACGCATCGCCCGGGTGCTCCTCCGCGCCGCTGCCGGGGCCGATCGCCGCGCTGCCGGCGGAGCCGCTGCCCGGACCGTGGCCGGTCGGCGTGCGGAGATCGTGCGGCGACGTCGCCAGCCCCGAGCCGCTGCCGGTGCCCGCCCCGCTGCCCGCGGCGGTGCCCGCGCCGGTGCCGGGCGTCGCCGCCGAGCCGGGCGCGATCATCATCGAGCCGCCGCCCGCGTCGACCGCCGCGAGCGCCCGCACGCCGTCGGGCACGCCGGCATCGATCGCCAGCG
>DASZXE010000389.1:0-4129 GCA_035546475.1 Kofleriaceae bacterium | reverse complement strand
CGTCACCTCCTCCCGTTCGTCGCGCTGCTCGCGCTGGCCGGCTGCCGCGATCGCCCGCGCGCGCACCCGCAGCCGGCGGTGTTCCGGCCGCCGCCGCCGCCGGTCGCCGTCGAGGCGTCGCTGCCGCGCGCGCCCGGCGCGATGGCGCCGTCCTTGATCGCGATCGGCGACCTGCCGGCCGGCGCCCACGAGCGCCCCGACGGCAACCTGCTCGCCGACATCGACACCTGCGAGACCTGCCACCCCGACGCGACGAAGCAGTGGCGGTCGAGCCTCCACTCGTTCGCGTCGTTCGGCAACCCGATCTACCGGACCAACGTCGAGCTCGCCCGCGACCTGCTCGGCAACGAGGCCAGCCAGCACTGCGGCGGCTGCCACGACGCGCCGCTCGAGATCGACGGCGCGATGAAGCAGGCGATCGCCGCCGACGACCTGCGCGCGCACACCGGCGTCTCGTGCCGCGTGTGCCACGGCGCGCGCGCCGCCACCGACGACGGCAACGCCAGCCTCGTGCTCGCCGCCGCGCCGCTCTACTCGCCCAACGTCGACGATCCGGCGTCGGTCGAGCGCCACCGGCAGGAGGTGCGGGTCACCAACCTCGGCAACGACCTCTGCCTGAGCTGTCACCGCGGCTTCCTGTCGCCCGACCTCGGGTTGCCGGTCCACATCCAGGGCATCGACGAGCCGACCGCGTGGGAGAGCTCGGCGTACACCGGCAACGGCGCCGGGCGCGTCGACAAGGTCGAGCCGAAGGGCTGCATCGACTGCCACATGCCGGAGGTCGCGGTCGGCCCCGACGAGTACGGCGGCGGCGACGACCGCAAGCTGCGCGGCCACTTCTTCCCCGGCGGTCACACCTGGATGGCGGCGATGCGCAAGGACCCCGAGCAGCTCGCGCGCCTGCGCCAGATGCTGGTCGGCGCGGCGTCGATCGACATCGCCGGCGCGATCGTGCCGGCCGGCGCGGGCGCGAACGGCCCGGTGACCCTCGGCGGCCAGTGGCAGCTCCCCGCGGACGGCGCGCCGGTGGTGCCCGGCAAGCGGCTGTCGTTCGACGTCGTGATCCGCAACCTGCTCGTCGGCCACCGCTTCCCCGGCGGCGTCAACGACATGCAGGACACCTGGGTCGAGGTCGAGGTCGTCGACGCCCGCGGCAGGCGGATCGCCAGCTCCGGGCTCGCCCACGAGCACGACGCGCACGACCAGGAGGCGCACGTGCTGCGCTCGTACCCGGTCGGCGACGACGGCGCGCCGCTCGAGGAGCACCAGCTCCCGCTGTTCCGCGCGATCGCGGCCAACCACACGATCGCGGCGCGCGACGCGCAGGCGATCCGCTACACGTTCGACGTCCCCGACCCGGTCGCGCAGCCGCTGGCGGTGCACGCGCGGCTGCGGCACCGGAGCCGCAACCTGATCGAGCAGGCGGTGGTGTGCACGGCGGGCAGGAGCAAGGCGGGGGCGGCGTTCCTCAAGCAGGCGAAGGAGATCCGCGACATGACGATCGATCCGTGCGCGGCCCAGCCGATCACGGAGATCGCGTCGACGACGGTGTGGATGGGCGACCGGGCGGACGCGGTGGCGGCGCGGGCGCGGCACGGCACGCCGCCGCGGGCCGCGTGGGAGCGCGACTACGAGCACGGCATGGGGCTGCTCGGCGTGATCACCGAGCGGCTCGACGAGCCGAAGCAGGTGCTCGAGCACGCGCTGTCGCTCCTGCCCGAGGACCCGGCCAGCGCGCGGCCGCGGGCGATGGTGCTCGTGCAGCTCGCGGCGGTGGCCGGGCGCCAGGGCCGCACCGCGGACGCGCTCGCGCTGGCGGAGCAGGCGCGCGCGCTCCTGCCGACGCCGTCGCCGGCGGTGATCGACGCGGTCGAGGCGGACGCGCTCGCGCGGGTGTTCCGCTGGGCCGACGCGGCGCCGCACGCGCGGGCGGTGACCGAGCGCGCGCCGGGCAACACCGCCGCGTGGGTGATGCTGGCGCGCGTGCTCGGCAGCCTGCACGACGACGCCGGCGAGCTGGCGGCGGCGCGCCAGGGGCTGACCCTGGCGCCGCGCGACGGCGATCTGCTGCGCAGCCAGGCGACGGCGATCGCGGCGCTGCTGCCGGACAGCCCGCTGGCGGCGTCGGCGCTGGCCGCGTACGACCGCTTCCGCGCGCCGGACGGCACGGCGCAGCTCCGCATCGACTGCGCGAACGCGAGCGCGCGGTGCGCGAGGGAGCGCGAGCTGGGCCACGTCCACGTCATGGTCCAGAGCCGGCCGGTGGCGCCGGCGACCCGACGCTCGCGTTGACCCGGACGTCGGCGTCGGCGTGGGCGTGGGCGTCCTGCCGACGTGGTCGTGGGCGTCCCGTCGCCGTGGTCGTGGAACCCGGACAGCGGCGACGTCGACGATCACGTTCACGATCACGTTCACGGCGCGCGGCGGGCGGCGATCGCGTCGACGAGGTCACGGGGCCGTCGATCCGGGGAGCACCGGGTCCGGTGACGGGTGTTACAACCGGGGCATGGCGCGCCATCGGTGGACCCGGCCGTGGGGCGCGGCCGTCAGCGTGGTGGCGCTGGTGGCGACGGCGTGGCCGCTGCGGCGGGAGCCGGTGCGCCACGACGACTTCCCGCTGTCGACCTACCCGATGTTCGCGCTGCGCCGGAAGGACGCGCGTGTCCATCTCGACTACGTGATCGCGGCGTCGCCGGCGGGCGGTCGGCGGCCGGTGCCGCCGGGGCTGGTCGCGGGGCCCGAGGTGATGCAGGCGATGATGACGGTGAACCGCGCGGTCAGCCACGGCCAGGCCGACACGCTGTGCGCCGAGGTGGCGGCGCGGCTCGCGACGCGGCTCGCCTACGTGCCCTTCGACACCGTGCAGGTGATCACCGGCGACCACCTGGCGGTCGACTACATGACCCGCGGCATCCGCGGCAAGGAGGTCGTGCGCGCGCACTGCCCGATCCCGCGAGGCGCGCCATGAGCGACGCGCCCCCGGATCCGCCTGCGGGCTCGCCTTCCGGTTCGGGGTCGACTTCGGCTTCGGGTTCGGGCCCGGCTTCAGGTCCGGCTTTCGGTCCGGGCTCGGGGCGGGCCCCGTGGCGCTGGCCGGCGAGGGCGGGGCGCGCGATCGCGGACGGCTGGTTCGCGCCCGCGCCGCCGGAGCGGCTGGCGGCGATGCGGATCCTCACCGGCCTCTTCGTCCTCGGCTACGTCCTCATCCGCGGCTGGACGCTCTGGCACCTCGCCGCCATGCCGCGCCGCGACTTCGCGCCGGTCGGCCTCGCGCGCTACCTGCACCATCCGCTCGACGCCGCCGCCCACCACGCGATCGTCGTCGCGATGGCGGTGCTCGCCGTCACCTACACCGCCGGCCTCTTCCATCGCTGGCTGGCGCCGCCGTTCGCGGTCGCGCTCCTCTGGGTGATGGGCTACCGCAGCTCGTTCGGGATGCTTTTCCACACCGACAACCTGCTCGTCATGCACGTCGCCGTGATCGCGCTCGCGCCGGCCGCCGACGCGTGGTCGGTCGACGCGTGGCGGCGCGCGCGCCGCGGGCTCGCCCCCGCGGCCGCCGCCGAGGCCCACGGCTGGCCGCTTCGCCTCCTGGCCGCGCTCACCTGCCTCACGTACTTCATCGCCGGCGTCGCGAAGCTCAAGCTCGGCGGCTGGGCCTGGGCGCACGGCGATCAGCTCCGCGAGCAGGTCGCGATCGACAACGTGCGCAAGGCGCTGCTCGGCTCGCCGATGAGCCCGCTCGCCCGGCCGATGCTCGCCCACGGCCGCCTGTTCGCGGTCATGGCGGTCATGTCCCTCACCGTCGAGCTCGGCGCGCCGCTCGCGCTCCTCCACCGCCGCATCGCCGCGGTCTGGTCGATCGCCGCGTGGGGCTTCCACCTCGGCGTCCTCGCCCTCATGGCGATCCTCTTCCCGTACCCGCTCGCCGGCCTCGCCTACGCGCCGTTCTTCCGCCTCGAGCGCCTGTTCGCGCCGCTCGCCCGACGCCTCCGCCGCCTCCGCCGCGCGCCGGCGGCGGCCGCGAGCGAGGCGACCGCTCGACCGTGACGCCGGACCGGTCAGAACGTGCCGCGCACCCCGAGCGCCGGCAGGAACGGCAGCCTCGTCGTCGCCGCCCGCTGCCCCA
>DASZXE010000388.1:0-2726 GCA_035546475.1 Kofleriaceae bacterium | reverse complement strand
CGACGCGGCGGCGCACCACGCGCTCGCGCTCTGCCGCGACGGGCGCCGCGATCCGCTCGGCGCGCTCGACCACGCGCAGACCGCCGTCTACCTCGATCCGTCGTTCGCGATCGCCCGGCTCCACCTCGGCCTGCGCGCGCGCAAGGCCGGCGACCTCGCGACCGCGCGGCGCGAGCTCGCCGAGGCGCGCGCCCTCCTGCCCGACGAGGACGACGTGCGCCTCCTGCTGTTCGGCGGCGGCTTCGGCCGCGACGGCCTCGTCGCGCTGTGCACCGCCGAGCTCGCCCGCTGCGGAGGCGCCGCGTGACCGGCGGGTCGCTGCCCGGCGTCGACCTGCTCGACGGCCTGCGGGCGTCGTTCGACCTCGGCTTCGCCGAGCCGGCCGCCAGCGCCGCCGCCGCCGTCGAGGAGCTGCTCGCGATCCGCGTCGCCGGCCGGCCGTACGCCGTCCGGCTTCCGGACATCAGCGCGCTGGTCGTCGACCGGCCAGTGGTCGCGCTGCCGACCGGCCTGCGCTCGCTGCTCGGGGTCGCCGGCCTGCGCGGCGCGCTGGTGGCGGTCCACGACCTGCGCACGCTGCTCGGCCTCGCCGCCGCCGCGCCGCCCCGCTGGATGATCGTCACCGCCGGCGACCCGCTCGCCCTCGCGTTCGACGGCTTCGAGCGCCACCTGCGGCTCCCCGCCGGCACCGTCGCGACGTCGGGCGCCGTGCAGCTCATCCCCGGCGACGAGCCGCGGCCGGTCCTCGACCTCGCCGCGATCCGCGCCGGCATCGAACGTCACGTCCGCGCCACCGCCCCGCAGGAGACCCCGCCATGAACACCTGGACCTTCGGCCGCAAGATCGCGGCCGGCTTCGCGCTGTCGAGCATCGTGCTGGTGGTGGTCGCGGTCGTCGGCTACCGCACCACCGCGGGCCTCGTCGAGAACCAGGGCCTGGTCGCCCACACCCACGAGGTGCGCGCCGCGATCGCCGAGCTGTCGGCGAACGTGATCGACGTGCAGAACGAGCAGCGGGGCTACGTGATCACCGGCCAGGAGTCGTACCTCGACCCCTACCGCGCGGCGCTGCCCCGCCTCGAAGCGACCTACAGCCGGCTACGGGCGCTGACCGCGGACAACCCCGAGCAGCAGCGACGCCTCGACGGCGTGCGCCGCGTGATCGATGCCAGGCTGGCCCAGCTCGCGGAGACGATCGAGCTGCGCAAGGCCGGCCTCGAGGCGGCGGTCACGCGCGTGACGACCGGCGAGGGCGAGCGCACCACCGACGAGCTGCGCGCCGCGCTCGCCGACATGGACAGCGCCGAGGTCGGGCTGCTCCAGCGCCGCACGGCCGACGCCGAGTCGAGCGCGCGCGCCGCCAAGATCATGCTGGCCGGCGGCGCCGCGATCGGCCTCGTGCTGGTGGTGCTCATCGGCTGGCTGATCACGCGGTCGCTGTCGAGCCAGATCGGCACGGTCGTGCGCCACGTGCAGTCGTCGTCGACGGAGCTGCACGCGGCCGCCAGCCAGCAGGCGTCGAGCGCCAAGGAGCAGGCCACCGCGATGAGCGAGATGACGACGACGATCAACGAGCTGCTCGCCACCTCCCGCCAGATCTCGGAGAGCGCGCAGCGGGTCGCGCAGATCGCCGACCAGACCGCCGGCACCGCCCGCGCCGGCAACGGCACCGTCGACAAGGCGCAGGAGGCGATCGCCGCGATCCGCCGCCAGGTCGACCTCGTCGTCGGCCACATGGTCGAGCTCGGCAAGGGCTCGCAGAAGATCGGCGCGGTGCTCGACATCGTCGCCGAGCTCGCCGAGCAGACGAACATCCTCGCCATCAACGCGACGATCGAGGCGGCGGGCGCCGGCGAGGCCGGGCGCCGCTTCGCGGTGGTCGCCGACGAGATCCGCAAGCTCGCCGACCGCGTCGCCGCGTCCGCCAAGGAGATCCGCGGCCTCATCGAGGAGGTCCGCAGCGCGGTCAACACGACCGTGATGGTGACCGAGACCGGCAGCAAGGCCGTCGACGCCGGCGGCCGCCACTTCGGCGAGGTCGCGGCGTCGTTCAAGCAGATCGCCGGCCAGGTGATCACGACGACCGACGCCGCGCGCGAGATCGAGCTGTCGACCAAGCAGCAGTCGACCGCCGTCGAGCAGGTCCACCTGGCGATCGCCAACATCGGCCAGGTGAGCCGCGAGACCGAGGCGAGCTCGACGCAGACGCTGCAGACGTCGTCGCAGCTCGCCGGGCTGTCGCGCGACCTGCTCCGCATGGTCCAGCCGGGCCAGGCGGCCTGAGCGAACCGCGAAGAGCGAAGCATGGCGCCGGACCGCTACCGCTACTTCCGCGTCGAGGCGCGCGAGCTGATCGACCAGCTCGGCCAGGGCTTCCTCGCGCTCGAGCGGAGCGGCGCCGACGCGGAGCTGGTGGCGCGGCTCCTGCGCGCGGCTCACACGCTCAAGGGCGCGGCGCGGGTCGTGAAGCTGCCGGAGATGGCGGAGGAGACCCACGCGATCGAGGAGCTGCTGAGCCCGCTGCGCGAGGGCGGGGCGGCCGGCGGCGCGGTCGAGCGCTCGCTCGTCGACGCGCTGCTGGCGGCGGTCGACCGGCTGGACGCCGCGTTGAAGGCGCTCGACGGGCCGGCGGGCGCGTCGCCGGGGGCTGCGGCGTCGTCGCCCGGACTGGTCGTCCCGCCGTCGGGGCCGCCGGGGCCGTCGGGGCCGTCGGGGCCGTCGGGGCCG
>DASZXE010000387.1:0-9670 GCA_035546475.1 Kofleriaceae bacterium | reverse complement strand
ACTGGAAGCCGATGAAGATCGCCGCCGCGATGACGACGAACAGGAGGATGCGCTTGCCTTGGTCTTCCATCAGGGATGCCCCGCCACCGGGTGCTCGTGCCCGGGCCTTCGATCCGCGGCGTGGCCGCAGCCCGCGTGGCGGTGGTCCTCCGCGCGGTCGCGTTCGACGGGGTCGTAGCCACCCCGGAACAACGGGTTGCAGCGCAGGATCCGCCACAACGCCTTGAGGGTGCCGACCAGCGCGCCGCGCTTCTCGATCGCCTCGAGCGCGTACTCCGAGCAGGTCGGGACGAAACGACAGGTCGGGGCCCGCTTGAGCCCCGAGAGGTAGCGCCGGTAGAAACGGACCGGCGCGGCCACGAGGCGCTTCATGACGCCCGTGGCATCGCGAGGCGCGAGGTGACGCGGCCGAGGTCGGCGCCGAGCTCGGCTCCGTCGTGCTCGGCCGCGGTCTCCTTGGCGATGAAGACCACGTCGTGCCCCGCCGGCACCCAGCCGTGCCGGCGCAGCCACTCGCGAGCGGCGCGTTTGATGCGGTTGCGGGTCACGGCGTTGCCGATGCGCTTGGTCACGGTCAGTCCGACCCGTCCGGTGGCGGACGGCGAGGCCGTGCCGGTCTCCGACGGTGCGACGAGGGCGACGAAATGTCTACCGTGGACCTTGCGCCCCGTCGACTGGACTCGGACGAACTCGTCGCGGCGACGCAGGCGCATCGACTTGGTCATGCCCTGCGTCGTCCGCCCCATCCGCGCTACTTCTTGGCGATCGTCACCGCGAGGCGCTTGCGGCCCTTGGCGCGGCGGCGGCGAAGGACCTCGCGGCCTCCACGGGTCTTCTTGCGGGCGCGGTACCCGTGGGTCCGCTTGCGGCTCTTGTTGTGCGGCTGATACGTGCGCTTCATCGTGAGGCTCCGGGACGTGCGGAACGGCGATCGATACTCAAGCTGCGTCGACGTGTCAAGGCGAGGTCCGGCCTCCCGGTGCGGTCAGCCGTCGCCACCCGTCTTTGGGCGCCGTTTCCGGCCTCGCATCCGGGCCCTGGCTCCCGCTCCCGGATCCTGGGCCGGTCCACTCCCGCCGTCCACGACGCGGCGCGTCCATGAGGCCGCCCCAGCCCGTTATCCACAACGTCCACCCGCTGTCCACGGATTCGCCGGTCGGGAGTGGAGTCAGATCGAAGGGTTCTGATTTCGTTATGCTTTTGGCCTTGATACGCACGATGACGCTCTGCTAGTGGATCCCGTCCCGGGGACTGCAAGGACAGGTGTCCTGCTCCCCTGGAAGCTCGGCCTGCGAATCTAGGTTGCCCCAGACCGGCGCGGTGCCCCCACGGGTGGAGACAGGTTCTCCAGCCCTGGTCGAGATCTGTGGATAACCCGTGCCCGAACGTTTGGCTTAGCTCTGGTCACCCTCCCCTCGATCCCGCTCAACAAGCCGAATCAACTGATGAATCCTCCCACGCCCGACGCTGGTGGTGACGACCTGTGGATAACTACGCCCTCCTCGAATCAGCCCTGCTCTCCCAGCCCGTCCGGAGCCGCCCGATGACCTCGCCCGAGATCTGGGAGACCGCGCTCCACCGGCTCGCGGGCCGGGTGTCGCCGCAGAACTTCGACATGTGGCTGCGGCCCATCGAGTACGTGAGCCTCGACGGCTCCGTCCTCCGCCTGCGGGCGCCGAACGCCTACGTCCGCCTCTGGTTCGAGAACAACTACCTCGACGCCGTCCTCGACGAGATCAAGACCACGACCGGCGCCGAGCTCCGGGTCGAGCTGACCGTCGACGACAGCGAGCCGCGCCCGCGCGCGGAGGCGCCGTACCCGAGCCCGGTCGCCGCGGACGCCGCGCCGTCGGTGGCCGCCGAGAGCGCGGCCGCCGTCGAGGCCGCCGCCGCCGTCGCGCCGGACTTTCCGCCCGAGGTCGCCAACCTCAACCCGCGGTACACGTTCGACAGCTTCGTCTCCGGTCCGTCCAACCAGCTCGCCTTCGCGGCGTCGCAGGCCGCCGGCTCCGCTTACCCGCCCCGGTACAACCCGGTCTTCATCTGCGGCGGCGTCGGCCTGGGCAAGACGCACCTCCTCCACGCGATCGGCCACACCCAGCACGCGCTGCGCCCCGACGCTCGCATCGTCTACATCTCGAGCGAGCGGTTCATGAACGAGTACGTGAACGCGATCCGCTCGGGGAAGATGCCGGAGTTCCGCCGCCGCTACCGCGAGGGCATCGACGTCCTCCTCGTCGACGACGTGCAGTTCCTCGCCGGCAAGGACGGGACGCAGGAGGAGTTCTTCCACACCTTCAACACGCTGCACGACAACCACAAGCAGATCGTCCTCACCGCCGACCGCAAGCCGCACGAGATCTCGGACATCGCCGACCGCCTGCGCACGCGCTTCGCCTGGGGGCTGCTCGCCGACATCGAGCCGCCGGAGCTCGAGGTCCGCATCGCCATCCTCCGCAAGAAGGCCGCCGGCGAGCACATCCTCCTGCCCGACGACGTCGCGATGTTCATCGCCAGCTCGGTGAAGTCGAACGTCCGCGAGCTCGAGGGCGCGCTCATCCGGCTGGCGGCGTACGCGTCGCTGTCGCGGCGCACGATCGACCTCGCCTTCGCCCAGGAGACGCTCGGCGGCGCCATCGCGCGCCCGCGCGAGCACATCACCGTCGACACCGTCATCAAGGCCGTGGCGTCGTACTACGGCGTCAAGGCGGTCGATCTGAAGAGCCCGCGCCGCCACCGCTCCATCGCCGGCCCGCGCGCCGTGGCGATGTACCTGGCCCGCCAGCACACGAAGGACAGCTACCCCGACCTCGGCCGCGCGTTCGGCGGCAAGCACCACACGACCGTCATCAGCGCTGTCGAGAAGATCGTCGACCGGCTGAAGAACGACCCCGGCCTGCGCGGCGAGATCCACGCGATCGAGGCCACCCTGCTTCGATGAGCGCGCAGCGTCGGACCCACGTGGTAAGCCCGAGGCGCGCTGTGGACGTCTCTGTGGATCCGCCCGGTGGTCTGGCTGTGGGCGGTTTCGGACTCTTCGATCTGTCCACCGCGACCCCACCGGCACCCACGCGAAACGCCCCCACCACGCTCACACCCACCGTCGACGATCCCGCCGCCATCCCGCGCACCTGCCGACTTGTCCACCGTCTCCACAGCACCTTCTGATCCTGATTCCAGGTTTGATCCAACTCTCTCGGAAAAGAAGAAGAGAGAGCGTTCGGTCGAGGAGCCCGCGTCCATGGAATTCCGCATCCACAAGTCCGAGTTCGTCCGCGGCCTCCGGCTGGCCCAGAGCATCGCCGATCGCAAGAGCACGATGCCGATGCTCGCCAACGTGCTGCTGCGCGTGCAGGCGAAGAACAAGCTGCTCGTCGCGGCGACCGACCTGAACGTGTCGATCACCGCCGAGCTCAAGCTGGCGAGCGGCGTCGAGGGCGGCCTGACGGTCAACGCCAAGGCGCTGCACGACATCGTCGTCAACCTCCCCGGCGACGAGCTCTCGATCAAGAAGGTCGAGAACAACTGGGCGGAGATCAAGGCGGGCAAGGTCAGCTACCGCATCGTCGGCATGCCGGACCGCGACTTCCCGAAGATCCCCGATCACCGCGAGGCGACGTTCGCCGAGGTCGACGCGACGCTGCTGCGCGAGATGATCGACCGCACGCTGTTCTCGGTCTGCAACGACGAGACCCGCTTCCACCTGAACGGCGTCCTGTTCGAGAGCAACGGCTCGACGGCGCGCATGGTGTCGACCGACGGCCACCGGCTGTCGAAGGTCGACCGCAAGATGGCGAAGGGCCCGCAGCTCTCCGCCGGCGTCATCATCCCGAAGAAGGGCATCCTCGAGATCAAGAAGATCCTCGACGGGGCGACGACCTGCAAGCTCGCCATCAAGACGCCGTTCGCCTACGTGCAGGTCGACGACCTGGTGCTGGCGATCAAGCTCATCGACGCGCAGTTCCCGCCGTACGAGCAGGTCATCCCGAAGAACCACAAGCACACGGTCGTCATCGACCGTGCCCAGCTCCTCGACGGCATCAAGCGCGCGCAGCTCATGTCGAGCGAGACCCGCGGCGTCAAGCTGACGTTCTCCGACGGCACGCTCGCCATCGCCAGCGACAACCCGGACGTCGGCGAGGTGCGCGAGGAGCTCGACGCCGACTACACCGGCGAGCCGCTCGTCATCGGCTTCAACCCGAAGTACCTCATCGAGCTGCTGGTCGCGATCCAGGCCGACCAGATCGCGCTCGAGCTCGGCGGCCAGCTCGACCCGGGCCTCGTGCGGCCGCTCGCCGGCGACGACTTCTCCGGCGTCATCATGCCGATGCGCATCTGACGCGCCGCAGGCTGGTCCCCGCTCGAGCGTCGGCTCCCGTGCCCGGTTCCCGCTAGATGCGCATCACCGCGCTGCAGGTCGAGGGCGCACGCAACCTGGCCCGGGTCCAGCTCACGCCCGGGCCGCGCTTCAACGTCTTCTTCGGCGACAACGGCCAGGGCAAGACCAACCTCATCGAGACGGTCTACGTGCTGGCGACGCTGCGGTCGTTCCGCACCGCGCGCCTGGCGGAGCTGGTCGCGCTCGGCGGCACGAAGGCGCGCCTGTCGGCCCGCGTGGTCCGCGCCGACACCGAGCGCCGCTACGACGTCATCCTCGAGCCGCCGCGGCGGACGGCGCTCGTCGACGGCAAGCCGGTGCGGCCGCTGGCTCGCTACTTCGGCGGCTGGAACGTCGTCCTGTTCGCGCCCGAGGACCTGCTGGTGGCACGCGGCGCCCCGTCGGAGCGGCGCCGCTTCCTCGACCGGGCCGTGTTCGCCCGCTCGCCATCGTACCTGCCGCTCGCGCAGGAGCTCGACAAGGTGCTGCGCAGCCGCAACGCGGTGCTGCGGCAGATCGCCGACGGTGACGGCCGCGCCCGCGTGATGCTGCCGATCTACGACGCGCAGCTCGCGCCGCTGGCGGTGAAGGTGTCAGCCGCGCGCCGCGCGCTGGTGGCCGAGCTGGCCCCGCGCTTCGCGGCCGGCTTCGAGGCGATCACGCGCACCGGCCTCGGCGTCGCCGCGCGCCTCGAGACCGCAGCGGAGCTGGCCGGCGGCGACGAGGGCGCCGTCCTCGCCGCGCTCCAGCGCGACCACGCCCGCGACGTCGCGCGCGGCTCGACCTCGTTCGGCCCGCACCGCGACGACCTGCTGTTCGAGCTCGACGGCCACCCGGCGGCGCAGTTCGCCTCGCAGGGCCAGCTCCGCGCGCTCGTGCTCGCCTGGAAGATCGCCGAGCTCGACCTGCTCCGCGAGGTCCACGGCGAGGCTCCGATCCTGCTCCTCGACGACGTCTCCTCCGAGCTCGATGACGAGCGAAACCTCCATCTTTTCGAGTACCTGACCACCCACGAGCACCAGTGCTTCATCACGACCACCCATCCGCGCCACGTGATCCTGACCCGCGACAGGGTCGATCACGTGGTCCGGGGAGGGGTGATTTCTCCTGTTGATCCGCCTGGTTGAATCACGATCGATGGGGGGCGGAAATGCTTCCGTTACCGACCCTTCCGTGGTACGAACCGGGACCCCTGTCCGGTTCCTGGTGAATGGCGGAAACCACCGTTAACTCGAAGACTTCCGATGCCGCGGGCGAGCCCGCCGCTGGCGTTGCCGCGGCGGTGGCGGGCGCGGCTCCGACCGTCGTCGTCCCGGACGCCGGCGCGACCGCGCCAGGCAACGGCGCCGCCGCCTTCGACGAAGGCGACTACGGCGCCGACTCGATCAGCGTCCTCAAGGGCCTCGAGGGCGTGCGCAAGCGGCCCGGCATGTACATCGGCGACACCGATGACGGCACCGGCCTCCACCACCTCGTCTACGAGGTCGTCGACAACTCGGTCGACGAGGCGCTCGCGGGCCACTGCGATCGCATCGAGGTCGTCATCCACATCGACAACTCGGTGACGGTGAAGGACAACGGCCGCGGCATCCCGGTCGGCATCCACCCGATCGAGAACAAGTCGGCCGCCGAGCTGGTGATGACCGTCCTCCACGCGGGCGGCAAGTTCAACCAGGACAACTACAAGGTCTCGGGCGGCCTCCACGGCGTCGGCGTGTCGGCGGTGAACGCGCTCTCGGACCGGCTCACGCTCGAGATCCACCGCGAGGGCCACGTCTGGACGCAGGAGTACGCCTGCGGCATCCCGCTGGCGCCGCTCGCCAAGGGCGAGCCGACCAAGGACCGCGGCACGATCACCCGCTTCCACCCCGACCCGACGATCTTCAAGAACGTCACCACGTTCAGCTACGAGCAGCTCAGCCAGAAGCTGCGCGAGCTCGCGTACCTCAACAGCGGCCTCCACATCAGCATCCGCGACGAGCGCAACAGCCGGTCGCAGGAGTTCAAGTTCGAGGGCGGCATCTCGACGTTCGTCGGCGACATGAACGCGACCGAGACCGTCATCCACCCCGACATCATCTACTTCAGCGACCAGAAGGACGGCGTCACCGTCGAGGTCGCGGTGCAGTGGAACGAGGGGTTCAACGAGCAGATCGTCTGCTTCACCAACACGATCAAGAACCGCGACGGCGGCACCCACCTCACCGGCTTTCGCCAGGCGCTGACGCGCACGATCAACGCGTACGCCACCGAGTACAAGCTGCTCAAGGACATGAAGGGCGGCACGCTCTCCGGCGAGGACCTGCGCGAGGGCATCACCGCCGTCATCTCGGTGAAGGCGCCCGACCCGAAGTACTCGAACCAGGCCAAGGACAAGCTGGTCTCGTCGGAGGTCGGCTCGGCGGTCGGCGCCATCGTCGGCGAGCGGCTCGGCGAGTACCTCGAGCGCCATCCGAAGGAAGCGCGGATGATCATCAACAAGGCGGCGCTGGCGGCGCGCGCCCGCGAGGCCGCCCGCAAGGCCCGCGAGATGGTCCAGCGCAAGGGCGCGCTCGAGCTGACGTCGCTGCCGGGCAAGCTGGCCGACTGCCAGGAGCGCGACCCGCGCAAGTGCGAGCTGTTCATCGTCGAGGGCGAGAGCGCCGGCGGCTCGGCCAAGCAGGGCCGCGACCGCTCGTTCCAGGCGATCCTGCCGCTCAAGGGCAAGATCCTGAACGTCGAGAAGGTGCGCTTCGACCGCATGATCTCGTCGGCGGAGATCGCGACGCTCATCACCGCGCTCGGCACCGGCGTCGGCCCCGACAAGGACATCAACCGGCTGCGCTACCACCGGATCGTGATCATGACCGACGCCGACGTCGACGGATCACACATCCGCACGCTGCTGCTGACCTTCTTCTTCCGTCACTTCGCCGAGCTGTTCGAGCACGAGGACGACGAGGACCCGACGAAGAAGCTGAAGCACATCTACATCGCGCAGCCGCCGCTCTACAAGGTGAAGAAGGGCAAGGTCGAGCGCTACCTCAAGAACGAGGAGGCGCTCGAGGACTACCTGCTCGACAGCGTCTGCGACGACGCCTCCGTCACCGGCACCCGCGCCGGCAAGGAGACGAGCCTGTCGGGCGGCGAGCTGAAGGCCGCGGTGAAGCAGGTCAACGAGGCGCGCCGCATGCGCGCGCAGCTCGACAAGCGGTTCGACGGCCGCATCGCCGGCGCGTTCGCCGAGGCGGGCCTGCGCGCCGAGGACCTGCGCGACCGCGAGCGGCTGGCGGCGCTGGTCGCGCTGGTGAAGGCGGAGCTCGGACGGCGCTACGGCGAGCTGGGCGGCCTCGACATCGAGCTGCGGCCGGAGCCGGAGCACGGCGGCTTCGCGCTGCGGGTGGCGCCGGGCCTCTACGGCGTGCGCCGCGAGACGCGGATCGACGTCGAGGCGGTCCGCTCGGCGGAGTTCGCCGAGCTGCGGCGCATCACCGACGGGCTGCGCGGCGTGCTCGAGGGGCCGTTCTCGATGACGATCGGCCACGGCGAGCCGCAGGCGTACGCGAGCTTCGACGAGCTGGCGACGGCGATCGAGGACGCCGGCCGCAAGGGGCTGCAGATCCAGCGCTACAAGGGCCTCGGCGAGATGAACGCCGAGCAGCTCTGGGAGACGACGATGGATCCGGCCCGGCGCAACCTGCTCGAGGTCGCGATCGGCGACGTCGACCGCGCCAAGCAGATCTTCTCGACGTTGATGGGCGACCTGGTCGAGCCCCGCCGCGAGTTCATCGAGGACAACGCGCTCAACGTGCGCAACCTCGACGTCTGATCCGTTCCGTTCCGACTCTGCTCCGTCTCCGTTCCCGATCCGTCTGCGTAGTCTTTTGCGAGCGGTGACCCGGGGGGCACCGCAGGAAGGCCACCGTCATGACCGCGACCCCGTACCGAAGCCGCATCCTCGGCATCGGCTCTCACCTGCCGGCGAAGGTCGTCACCAACCACGACCTGGCGAAGCTGATGGAGACGAGCCACGAGTGGATCGTCGAGCGCAGCGGCATCGAGGAGCGGCGCTACGTCGAGCCGGGCGAGGGCGGCGCGGAGCTGGCGGCCAAGGCGTGCGAGCAGGCGATGGAGCGGGCGGGCGTCGGGCCGAAGGACATCGACATGCTGATCCTGGCGACGCTATCGCCGGACTACAACTTCCCGGGCACGGGCGTGTTCGTCCAGCGGCTGCTCAAGCTGCGCGAGGTGCCCTGCTACGACATCCGCCAGCAGTGCAGCGGCTTCATCTACGCGATCGCGATGGCGGACGCGTTCATCCGCACCGGCCTCTACAAGAACATCCTCGTCATCGGCGCCGAGGTGCACTCGACCGGCCTCGACCTGACGACGCGCGGCCGCGACGTGTCGGTGCTCTTCGGCGACGGTGCCGGCGCGATGGTCGTCGGCCGCGCGACCGACGAGGAGCACTACATCATGTCGACGCACCTCCACGCGGACGGCACCGAGGCCGAGATCCTGTGGACGGAATCGCCGGCCAGCCGCAACCACCCGCGCATCAGCGCCGCCGACATGGACGCCGCCAAGCACTACCCGCACATGAACGGGAAGAAGGTGTTCAAGCACGCGGTGACGAAGATGCCGCAGGCGATCATGGAGGGCATGGTCGCCAACAACCTGAAGCTGGGGGATCTCGACATGGTCATCCCGCACCAGGCGAACCTGCGCATCAACCAGATGGTCGGGCAGATGATCGGCCTGCCGCCCGAGAAGATGCACAACAACATCCAGAAGTACGGCAACACGACGGCCGCGACGATCCCGATCTGCATGAACGAGGCGGTCGAGCTCGGCAAGATCAAGCCGGGCGACCTGGTCGTGCTGGTCGCCTTCGGCGCCGGCCTCACGTGGGGCTCGGTCTTCCTGCGCTACTGATCGCGAGGTGCTCGGCGAGGGGCCGGCCGAGGCGCGCCATCGTGGGGCGCTCTGCGAGAGCCGCCCGCCGCGCGCGCCGAGGCAGGCGCGGGTGTGGGCCACCGGCGGGACGCACGTGCAGCTTCGCCTCGGCGCGCGCGACCCGGTCGAACAGGTCGAGGGCGCGGGCCTTGACGTCGTCGCGCGTGGGCGTTCCCCTCGCGGAGGCCGTCGGGACCGGGCCCGTCGCGGGCGTCAGCGCCAGCGCCGTCGCGCGTGGCGGCGAAGCGTCCGCCCCGGCTCGAGGGCAGGTGTCAGCCATCCGGCGGCGCGCGGCTCGAGCGCAGGAGTCTGCCTCCCGGAGATGCAGCCTCGAGCGCAGGTATCAGCCACCCGGGG
>DASZXE010000386.1:0-2459 GCA_035546475.1 Kofleriaceae bacterium | reverse complement strand
GACGGCGCGCACGCCGGCGCCCATCGACAGCGCCGCCGAGGCTGTCCGGCAGGCGGACGCACTGTTCGGCGAGGACACCGGCGGCGGCCCGGCGATCGAGACCGCGCGCCGGCGGCCGAGCGGCGACCTCGAGCAGCAGCTCACCGACCTGCGCAACACGCAGGCGCGCGCGAGCCTCGAGCCGTCGGGCGGCCGCGAGCTGCCGCGCGGTGCAGGTCCGCAGCTCGGCACCACCGACGAGCCGCCGGTGCCGAACACGCCCGGCGAGCTCCAGCACACGGCCCCGCCGCCCGACGAGCGCGACCACGCGCGCGTCGTGCTGACGCCGCCGCCGAAGCCGCCGCCCGGCGACCCGTCGATCGACGGCATCATCGGCAAGATCAAGACGAGCTACATGAGCGGCCTGGTGCGCTGCTACAAGAAGGCGATGGCCGGCACCGGCGCGATGTCCGGCAAGGTCGTGCTCGCCTTCACCGTCAGCGACCACGGCGCGGTCGGCGACGCCAGCGCGAAGGGCGTCGACGACGGCCTCGAGCAGTGCGTCGAGAGCCTGATGGCGACGTGGCGCTTCGTGCCGGTCGTCGACGGCGACGGCGACGCGACCGAGGTCGACGTCAAGCTGACGCTCCAGCTCCGCCCGGACTGACGCGCGGCTGGCGGCGGCAAGCTCGCTCCTGGCAGGCGCTGCGGGAAGTCAGACCGCGCAGGCGCTCGCTAGGCGACGAGCTGCCAGGTCAGCTTGGCGATCATCGCGAGCGCGACGACGACCGCGGCGACCCGCACGACGGCGCCGCCGCGGGTGAGCACGGTGTGCGCGCCGAGGAAGCCGCCGACGAACTGGCCGGCGGCCATCGGCAGCGCGACCGACCAGACGACGAGGCCGTGGCTGCCGAACCAGGCCACCGCCGCCAGGTTCGAGCCGAAGTTGACGACCTTCGCGTTGCCGCTCGCGGCCGCCGGCTCGTCGGCGAGGAGCCACATGAAGGCGACGATGAGCAGCGTGCCGGTGCCCGGCCCGAAGAAGCCGTCGTAGAAGCCGACGACGACGGCGATCACCGTCGCGACCGCCAGCGGCCGGCGCGCGGGCGTGCCGCCGCGCGGCCGCGGCATCAGCACGAGCGCGGCGGCGGCGACCAGCAGCCCGATGATGATCGGCTCGAGCGCGTGGGCGTCGACGTGCGAGACCAGCGCGGCGCCGCCGAGCGAGCCGGCGAACGCCGCCGCGAAGCTGACCTGGCTGCGCCGCCGCGCCAGCGTGCCCGCCCGCCAGAAGCGGAGCGTCGCCGCGCCCGAGCCGAGCACCGACTGGCCCTTGTTGGTGCCGAGCGACAGGTGCGACGACAGCCCGGCGCTGAGCAGCGCCGGCAAGGTGAGCAGCCCGCCGCCGCCGGCGATCGCGTCGACGAACGAGGCGAGGCCGGCGACCGCGACCAGCCCGATCGTGGCGGCCAGGCTCAGGTGCACCGCCGCACCCTACTCGACCGCGGCGGCCGACGCCGGCTGGGTCCAGGCGCGGGCGCCGTCGGCGCGGGTGACGCGGGCGCGCACGTAGTGCGGCGCGGCGGGCAGCGGGTAGGTCGCGCGGCGGCCGGCGATCGTCGACACCACGCGGCCGTCGGCGATCACCTCGATCGTCAGCGGGCCCGGCTCGTCGGGCGCGGCCTCGACGACCAGCTCGCCGCCGACCGGGCCCGCCCACGCGAGCGCGACGCCGGTCGACGCGTAAAAGCGGCCGGCGCGGATCGCGGCGACGATCGCGTCGGCGTCGCGCGGCGCATCGACCATGATCCAGCCGCCGCCGGCCGGGTAGCGGCCGTGGTCGTCGTAGCTGTGTGCGTCGTCGGAGGCGACGCCCCACAGGTGCGCGCCGGCGAGGAGCGCCTGGTCCCACAGCGCCTCGGTCGACGGGTGGGTCGCGTCGCCCTCGTTCCACGACGAGAACGCGACGTTGGCGATCTCGACCAGGCCGGCGCCGTCGCGCGCGAGCGCGGTGAGCAGCTCGGGCGTCATGCCCCAGCTCCACTGCGGGTGGTTGATCTGGATGACCGCGCCGGTGCCGGCGAGGTAGCGCAGCGCGGCCTCGTACATGCCGAGGCGATCGCGGCGCGCGCGGTCGGCCCACTCGATGCGGCCCTCGGGCCGGGTGGTCACGCCGAGGCCGTTGACGTGGATGCGGCACTTGCCGTCCGGCGGGGGCGGCGGCGCGGGATCGGTGCAGGCGCCCGGGTTGTAGGTCAGCTCGGTGCCGGCGATGACGAGCGGGCCGTCGGCGGGCGCCGCGGACGTCCGGCCGCCGGCGGGCGCGAACGCCGGATCGACGATCGTCACCCGGTTGTGATCGGTGAGGACGATGAAGTCGTAGCCGTGCGCGCGGTACCAGGCCATCACCCCGAGAGGCGCCATGGTGGCGTCGCCCGACGGCGCGGCGTGGACGTGCGTCGAGCCGCGGAGCCAGTGCG
>DASZXE010000385.1:0-3460 GCA_035546475.1 Kofleriaceae bacterium | reverse complement strand
GCCCGCGGTGCCAGCGCCCGTCGCCGCGAAGCCCGCGCCCGCCGCGGTTGCCGAGCCGGTCGCCACACGCGCGGTCGCGGCCGAACGCTCGCCCGCGGCCGCACCGGTACTCGCGGCGGACGCCGAGCCCGCACGCGTGCTCGCATCCGCATCCGCATCCGCATCCGCGCCTGCATCCACATCCGCATCCGCGCCCGCATCCGCATCAGCGCCTGCAGCCGCGCCCGCAGCCGCATCCGCGCCTGCATCCGCATCTGCGCCCGCATCTGCGCCCGCATCCGCATCCGCACCGGCAGCCGCGCCCGAGCCGGCCGCCGCTGCGCCGTCCGCCGCCGTCGCAGCCTCCAGCGCCGCAGCGCCCGTCGCCGCGTCCCCTCGCTACAAGCGCGCCGACGCCACCAAGCTCGCCGGCACCGTCACGAAGGCGGTCGCCCGCGACCTGCTCCCCTGGATCCTCGTCGTCCTCCTCGCGATCGCGCTCGTCATCTCGATCGCGACCCGCTGAGGCCACGCGGCGGCGGCTACCGGTACTCCTCGGTGCCGACGACCGTCCGCGCGACCGCCGCCCGCAGGTCGTCGGTGACGCGCGAGATCAGGATGTCCGGGTCGTCCTCGCCCTGCGTGATCGAGATGAGCCGCAGCTTCGCCATCTCGAGGATGGCGAGCAGCGTCACCACCGCCTCGTGCTTGATCTCGGCCGCCGTCAGCTCGACGCCCGGCTGAGCAAATCGGAACATCGACGTGAACGTGAAGGTCCCCTCGCGCTCGAGGCGGTCGGTCAGGTCGGCGATGCGCTGGCTCACCGACAGCCGGTCGATGAGCACGTTGTGGCTGATCTTCACCTTCGCCGCGCGCATCAGCCGATCGAGCGCCTCGATCAGCCGGTGCACCGGGAACGGCGCGAGCGGCGCCACCGCCTCGTGATCGATGCCGTCGGCGACCGCGTCCTCGATCGCCGTGCCGCGCCCCCACACGTTGCGCCCGACCACGGGCCGCTCGCCGAGCTGGTTCGCCGCCTCCTTGTACTTCTGGTACTCGAGCAGCCGGCGGATGAGCTCGGCGCGCGGGTCGGCCTCCTCCTCGATCCCGCCCTCCTCGTCCTCCTCGTCGGTGCCCGGCTCGGGGCCCGCGTTCGGCAGGAGCTCGCGCGACTTGATGTGGCAGAGCGTCGCCGCCATCACCAGGTACTCGCTGGCGACGTCGACGTCGAGCTTCGTCATCGCGTCGAGGTACTGGAGGTACTTCTCGGTGACGAACGAGATCGGGATGTCGAGGATCGGCAGCTCGTGCTTCTTGACGAGGTGGAGCAGCAGATCGAGCGGCCCCTCGAAGACGTCGAGGGCTACCTGGTAGTCGGTGGCGGTCACGGGAACATGTGGGGCAGGCCAAACAGGCTGCCGAACGTGTTGAAGGCCCACGCGGTGCAGAACAGCGCCGGGCGCCAGAAGACGACCTGCACCTGCGGGATCATCAGGATCGCGAGCAGCACGAACGGCCCGTAGCGCGCGTACTCGTCCCACGCGTCGACCCAGCCCTCGGGGATGAGGCCGCGCACCACCGAGCCGCCGTCGAGCGGGTTGGCCGGGATGAGGTTGAAGAAGAACAGGATGAAGTTGAGGAACACGACCAGCGCGAGCAGGTCGGTGATGTGCGTGCTCTTGAAGCTGAGGTCGCCGGTGACGGTCGGGATGACGCCCGCGCGGATGAGCGCGACGGTGACCAGCGAGACCAGCAGCGCGAGCACGACGTTCATCGACGGGCCGGCGATGGAGATGAACAGCCGGCGCTTGCGATCGTGGGTCGTGTGCATGACCGGCTTGCCCCACGCGAAGCCGAGGTTGCCGGTGGTGGCCAGCAAGATGAACGGCAAGAGGAGGGTGCCGAGCGGGTCGGCGTGGGCGAGCGGGTTCAGCGTCACCCGGCCCTGCGCGCGCGGCAGGCGGTCGCCGAACCGGTCGGCGACGTATGCGTGGCCGAACTCGTGGACCGCCACCGAGAGGATGAACGTGATCATGCCGACCACGATCACGCGGACCCGCTCGGGACTCATGGCGCCCATGTCGTCGTCGGACTATGGCTGGCGCGCGCGCGCACTGCAAGCGTCGCGAGCGGCCCGCGGACGCAGCGCCGCGGCCGCCGGCGGGCGCGCGTGAAGCCGGGTTCCTGGCGCGCGCGGGGCTGCGCGGCGCGATATGGCTCGACGAGGCGGGCGCGGCTGACGAGCGAGCGCTCGCGCGAGCGATCGACGATCGACTCGGGGTGTTCGCGGCCTCGCGTGGGGTCCGGGGTCTGCCTGCCTGCCGGGCGCGGGGATGCGCGGCGCGATACTGCTCGACGAGGCGGGCGCGGCCGACGAGCGAGCGCTCGCGCGAGCGATCGACGATCGACTCGGGGTATTCGCGGCCTCGGGTGGGGTCCGGGGTCTGCCTGCCTACCGGGCGCGAGGATGCGCGGCGCGATATTGCTCGACGAGGCGGGCGCGGCTGACATGCGTGTAGAGCTGCGTCGTCGCGATGTCGGCGTGGCCGAGCATCGCCTGCACCGCGCGCAGGTCGGCGCCGTGCTCGAGCAGGTGGGTCGCGAACGAGTGGCGCAGCTTGTGCGGCGACACCCGGCCGCGCGGCAGCCGCACGCCGGCGGCGCGCGCGTAGCCGCCGAGCAGCTTCCAGAAGCCCTGGCGCGTCATCGGGCCGCCGCGCTCGGTGACGAACAGCGCGGGCTGCGCCGGGTCGCGCAGCCAGCCGGGGCGGACCTGCTCGACGTAGGCGGCGATCGCGTCGCGGGCGGCGCCGCCCATCGGCACCATGCGCGTCTTCTTGCCCTTGCCGGTGACGCGCAGGTAGCCGCCGCGCAGGTTGACGTCGGCGAGCGGCAGGCCGACCAGCTCCGAGACGCGCACGCCGGTCGCGTAGAGCAGCTCGAGCATCGCGAGGTCGCGCACGCCGCGCGGGCGGTCGCGGCGCGGCATCGCGAGGATGCGGCCGACCGCGTCCTCGCCGACGACGACCGGCGTGCGCGGCGGAAGGCGCGGTGGATCGACCAGCTCGGTCGGATCGGCGTCGAGCCAGTGGTCGGCGACGAGGTGGCGGAAGAAGCCGCGCAGCGCGACCAGCGCGCGGGCGCGCGAGCGGGCGCCGACCTTCGCCTCGGCGAGCGCGAGCAGGTGATCGGTGACGTCGGCGGCGGTGACGTCGTCGACGAAGCGGCGGCCGCGGCCGGTCCAGGCGGTGAGCGCGCGCGACAGGTCGCGGCCGTAGCCGTCGAGGGTCGCGGGGGACAGGCCGCGCTCGACCTTCAGGTGGTCGAGGTGGAGATCGACGGCGCGATCGAGCTCGAGGCGGCGCGGCACCGGGGGATCACACCCGCGGCGGCGCGCGCGGGCAACTTCCGCGCGATAGGCTGGCGGCGTGAGCACGCGCAGCCGGGTCCGGGCCGCCCTGACGGCGGCGATGGCCGCGAT
>DASZXE010000384.1:0-3006 GCA_035546475.1 Kofleriaceae bacterium | reverse complement strand
CGACGACGCAGCGCTGGCCGCCGAGCTCGTAGCGGCGCGACCAGCGGCCGCCGACGGCGGCGCCGTCGCGGACGAGCTCCATCATCGCCGGCGCCGCGCGGACGCCGGGCGGCAGGCCGTCGGGGACGTCGCGGAAGGTCGGGTAGCCCTCGATCGCCGCGCCGTGATCGAGGAAGTGCCAGCCGATCGACTCGCCGTCGACGACCTGGCCGGTGCGCCAGATGCCGTCGAGCGACTGCTCGCAGGCGGGGGGCGCCGGCGAGGGCGAGCAGGCGGCGAGCAGCGACGCGGCGACGGCGGCGCGGCCGATCACGCCTGCGCCTTGAGCAGATCGGCCTGCTCGTGGGCGCGCAGCGCGTCGATGATGTCGCCGAGGTCGCCGTCCATCACCGCCGGCAGGTTGTGCCGCGTGAGGCCGATGCGGTGATCGGTCACCCGGTCCTGCGGGAAGTTGTAGGTGCGGATCTTCTCCGAGCGATCGCCGGAGCCGACCATCGCGCGCCGGCTGTCGCGCTCCGCCGCCTGCCGCTGCGCCAGCTCGAGGTCGTAGAGCCGCGAGCGCAGCACCTTCATCGCCTTCGCCTTGTTCTTGTGCTGCGACTTCTCGTCCTGGCAGATGACGACGAGGTTGGTCGGCAGGTGGGTGATGCGCACCGCGGAGTCGGTCGTGTTGACCGACTGGCCGCCGTGGCCGCCGGCGCGGAAGACGTCGATGCGGACGTCCTTGTCCTCGATCTTGACGTCGACCTCCTCGGCCTCGGGCATCACCGCGACCGTCGCCGCCGAGGTGTGGATGCGGCCCTGCGCCTCGGTCGCCGGCACCCGCTGCACGCGGTGGACGCCCGACTCGAACTTGAGGCGCGAGTAGACGTCCTTGCCCTCGACCGCGACGATGATCTCCTTCCAGCCGCCGGCGGCGCCCTCCGACGACGACAGCAGCTCCGTCTTCCAGCCGACCCGCTCGGCGTAGCGCATGTACATGCGGAACAGGTCGCCGGCGAACAGCGCCGCCTCGTCGCCGCCGGTGCCGGCGCGGATCTCGAGGATGGTGTCCTTGGCGTCGTCGGGGTTCTTCGGCAGGAGCAGGATCTTGAGCTCCTGCTCGGCCGGCGCGAGCCCCGCCTCGAGCGCGCGGACCTCCTCCTTGGCGAGCTCGCGCAGCTCGCCGTCGGACTCGGTGGCGACGAGCTGCTTGGCGGCGTCGAGGTCGGCGAGCAGCTTGCGGTAGGCGCGCCACGCCTCGAGCAGCGGCGCGATCTCCGCGTGCTCGCGCGAGAGCTTCTGGAACTCGCCGCGGCGCCCGATGACGTCGGGGTCACCGAGCAGCGAGGTCAGCTCGTCGTGGCGGCGCTCGAGGGCCGCCATCTTGTCGTGGAAGCGAGGTGCGTCGAACATGCCAGGGACCCAGGAGACGAGGTCAGCTCAGAGCGCCGGCGGCGTGGGCCGCAGGCGCTCGCGATCGGGGAGGATCGAGGTCGATCCTGGGTGCTGGCGCCTACTTCTGCCCGTACTTCTTCTTGAACTTGTCGATGCGGCCGGCGGTGTCCATGAGGCGCTGCTGGCCGGTGAAGAACGGGTGGCACTTCGAGCAGATCTCGACGCCGAAGTCGCCGCGGGTCGAGAACGTGTCGTAGACCGTGCCGCAGGCGCAGGTGATCTTGGCCGGACGGTAGTGCGGGTGATTCGCGGTTTCCTTCATGACACTTCCCTTGCAGCGGCCGTTGCCGACGAGCCTGTCTCGTCGGGTCCCGGCTCGTGAAGACGAGCCTTGTACCAGGATCGTCCGCGCCGGTCCACCGCCCGAGCGGGCAGGTCGCCGGGCTCGGAAATTCTCGCAAAAATGACCGGGGGTTGTGGCGGGGTCTCGCAAAAATGACCGGGGTTGTGGCGGGGCGCGCGGCCGCGGCCGGCTCCCGATTCCGCAAGGGCCACAGGCGGTTGGAACCGCGGGTATATGACAGTGTCACATGACACTGTTACATGCGGTTCAGCCGAGGACGGTCGGGTAGAGCGGCAGGATCTCGTGGCCGATGCGCAGGTCGTGGACGCTGCGGTAGTGGCCGGCGAGGTCGAGCTCCACGTAGACCTTGTTCTCGTCGAAGACGCCGAAGCTCGTCGACACGACCATCTGCTCGTCGCCGATGCACTCGAAGCCCTCGGGGATGACGTCGTGGCCGTAGATGCAGAAGGTGCCGCCGAGCGCGTGGACGAACGCCGCCGCCGCCTCCGGCTCGGCCGAGCGAGCCCACAGGATGGCGCCCAGCACCGGCGTGTCGAGGACGTCGAGCGGGCTGCCGTGGTCGAAGCCGTCGAGGCGCGTCGTCTCGATGTCCGCCACCGAGCGGATGATCGCGGCCGGCGCGCCGTGGGTGAAGACCGCGCCGCACGGGGCGATGGCGACCAGCGCGAACTCGCGCAGGATCGAGCGCATCCGCGCGCTGGCCTCGTCGCCGAGCTGGTGCTCGAGGAGCGCGACCTCGTCGGCCGCGAACTTGGCGGTGTGCGGCCCGCCGATGTGGCCGTGCTCGTGGTTGCCGACCAGCGCGTGCACGCGGTCGGGGTGGCGCTTCATGAGGACGTCGAGCTCGTCGATCAGCTCGCCCGAGGCGTCGCGGTAGTACTCGCCGAGGAAGTCGGGCCACTCCTCGCGCGCGAGGTGCGGGCCATGGATGAGGTCGCCGGTGAACAGCAGGTGGGCGTCGCCGGTCTCCGCGCTCGCCTGATCGAACAGCTCGACGATGCGGTGGAAGTCGCGCAGGCAGCCCTGCAGGTCGGTGCAGACGAGGAGCCGGCCGTGGTCCGGCAGTCGCAGCACGCGCGCCATCGCGTCCGCAGTATGGCCGACCCGCGGCGGAGGCGTCCCCGCGCTGCGCAGAAATCGCGCGGCGCAAGCCCGGTCGCGAGCGCGGACGCGGCCGCCGGCGCCGGCATGGGCGGTGCGGGCGCGGCGCCGGCCCGCGGCCCGGCTCAGGCGAGCGCTGCGATGAGCGCGGCGCGGTCGGGGGC
>DASZXE010000383.1:0-11433 GCA_035546475.1 Kofleriaceae bacterium | reverse complement strand
GGTCCTCGGGCAGGACTGACTCCAGGTCGACCGCTCGCATCTCGAGCTGGTTGCGCTGGGCGGTGCGCACGCGCGGCTTCCGTGTCGACTTCACGTCGGCCAATGGATCACAGCGACCAATTTTTCACAAACTCTGAGGCCGCGCACCGCGGTCACGGCGGCGCGACCGGCAGGTGATAGGCGAGGTCGTCGACGATGAAGCCGTCGGCGCCGACGTCCTCGACCTCGATGCGCGCGACCGTGCCGCCGAGGGTGACGTCGGTCGACGCCATCGTGATCGGGATCGTCTGCAGCAGGGTGCCGCCGGTGCGGGCATCGTACGAGCGCACCGTCGCCGACGACTCGGTGTCGAGGACGCGGAAGCCGACCTGCGTCGCCGACAGCACGCTCTGCGGGTCGCCCGGCACGTGGAACATGACGACCAGGATGGTCGGCGGCTGCTTCGCGACGGTGTTGACGCCGAGGCCGGCCGACGCGCCCTGGCTCTCGCCGGTCAGCAGGCCGGAGCCACCGGTCGTCCCGAGGACGACCCCCTTGGCCGCGTACCGGTCGCTGGCCACCGGCGCGCCGGTCGCCAGGTCGTCGAAGTCGATGGTGAACGCGGTGTCGGGCGGCGCGTCGATCAGCCGGGCGTCGATCGCCTGGGCGTCGGCCGCCGGTGCGTCGACCACCCCGGCGTCGACCGTCGACGGGCCGCCGTTGTCGCCGCACGCGGCGAGGCCGACACACGAGCAGAGCGAGACGAAGAGAGCGCGCCGGATGGACATCTGGTTCCCCCCCGGGAAGTCCACCACCGAGTACGGCCGCGGCAACCGCCATCTCCCGTGAGACGACGGTGAGATTCCATCCGGACCAGGTCAGCGCGGCAGGACCGGCGCGCCCCAGGTCGTGTCGCCGTCGCGCACGCCGAACAGCTCGGTGACGCGGCCGGCGAGCTCGACGACCTCGAGCGCCAGCGTGCGCAGCTCGGCGCGGCCGAGGTCGAGCTGGGCGGCGGCGCGGCGCGCGGCGGCCGGCGACACCGGCTCGCCGACCCGCAGCAGCACGAGGCTCGACACCAGCGCGAGCCGCTGGAGGTCGGGGCCGTCGATGGCCGCCGGCGGCACCGGCGTCAGGTGGTGGCGCGCCAGCTCGCCGAGCCGCCTCGGCAGGCCCCAGGCGGCGAGCGCCTCGGCGCCGACGGCGGCGTGGGTCCGCTCGATCACCAGCTCGAGCGCGTCGGCCGGCACCGCCTCGACGCGGCGCCGCCGCTCGAGGGCCATGATCGCGCGGTGGACCAGCGGGCGGCCGAGGTCGACGAACATGCCGGTGACGAACGCGTCCTCGCCGCCGAAGGCGCCGCTCCGCGCGGCGAGGGCAGCGCTGGCGAACGCGCACGTCATCGACCGGTGCAGGTCGCGGTGGCTGCGCGCGCGGTGGTGCGCGGCGACCGCCTGCGCGTCGGCGTCGTAGAGCGCGCGGCTGGCGGCGGCGATGCCGATGCGGCGGGTCTCGGCGAGGCCGAGCCGAGACACCGCGGTGCGGATGTCGCTCACGTGGGCGCCGCGCTGGCGCTCGACGCTGTTGGCGGCCGACAGCACCGACGCGGCGATCGCCGGATCGCGCGACACGAGCCGCACGGCGGCGTTGAAGTCGGTGTCGGCGAGCGCGACCAGCTCGCCGAGCTGCGCCGCCGTCGACTGGAACGTGATCGCGGTCGAGCCGCGCTCCATCAGCTCGTACTCGATGAGCGGGCCGAGCACCTCGAGCCAGACGAGCTGATCGGTCGTCGGCGCCGGCGGCGGCTCCGCGTCGTCGCTGCCGAGCACCATCGTGATGAGCGCGTCGAGCGGATCGAACTCGTCGGGGCCGAGCGCGGCGGCGGCGGTCGCCAGCCGGATCGCCGAGGCGCGACCCGGGACCGGCGGCGGCGCGTGGTGCGCGTGCGGCACGACCTGCGGCGCGCGTGCCGCCGGCGCCGGCCGGCGTCGGATCGGCTGGCTGCGCTCGTCGAGCAGGTCCGTCGTGTCGATCGGCCGGGTCCGCTCGCCGACCTCCGGCTCCGCCCCCGGCTCGAGGATCTGCAGGCCCGCGGGCTTGCGGCCGAAGATGCGGCCGAGCGCCGCGCCGAGGCGCGCCAGCCAGCCCGGCCGCCGCCGCTCCCACGAGTCGTCCCAGGGCGCATCCATCAACGCGAGCCGATCGGTGGTCACGCCCACCTGGATCGACCGCGCGCCCCGTTCGTAGAGGGTCCGGCCCGGCGCGATCCCGGCTACTTGTCGCCGACCGAGATGCCGTAGGTCGGGAGCAGCTCGCCGGTCAGCGCGGCGATCGCCGTCGACGACCGATGCCAGCTCAGGATCTCCTGCGCCGCCTGGAGCTGCGCCGCCCGCAGCTCGTCCTGCCGCATGAGGACGTCGACGTTGCGCGACCGGCCGAGCGCGAGCCGCGCCTGCTCGACCGCCAGGTTCTTCTCGGCGAGCTTGACCGCCCGCGCCGAGATGCCGAACTGCCGCTCGGCCGCCTGCACCTGCGCGACCGAGCTCGCCATCGACTGGATGATCTGCCGCCTGACGTCGTCGGCCGACACCCGGATCTTCTCGCGCCGCGCGCGCGCCGTCAGCGCGTCGGCGTGGGCCGCGCGCTCGCCGAGCGTCGACTGGTACGACAGCGAGCCGACCACGGTGTAGGCGTCGAACGTCACCATGTTCTTGGCCGCCGCGCCCGGGTTCGAGCCGACGCCGGTCGGGCCCGCGGTGAGCGACGCGTCGAGCGACGGCAGGAAGCCGTTCTCGGTCACCTCGACCTCGATCGTCGCGCCCGCCTCCTGCGACGAGAGCTGCGCGAGCTCCGGGCTGTTCGCCTCCGCCTGCGCGATGAGGGCCGCCAGGTCCCACGTGCGCGACGGCACCGCCAGGTCGATCTTCGACGCCAGGTCGATCTCGCCGGGCCCCATCTCCATGCCGACGAGGCGTCGCAGCGCGAGCGACGCGTTGATCACGGCGAGCTCGCTGTTCATCACCGCGGCCTCGCGGGTGGCGATCGCCTGCTCGACGGAGATCGTCTCCGACTCGGCGGTGCCGCCCGCCTTGATGCCGGCCTCGGTCACCCGCAGGCGCTCGCGCGCGAGGTCGAGGCTCGAGCGCTGGATCGCCAGGTTGTCCTCGGCGTCGACGAGGTCGAGGTACGCGAGCACGACCTCGCGCACGGCGCTGATCGCCTCGGCGCGCTGCGCGAGCGCCGACGCGTCGAGGTCGAGCCGCGCCTGCCGCTCGGCCGCCGTGCGCAGCGACTCGCCGCGCCCGCGGAGCAGCGGCTGGGTCAAGGTCGCGGTGACAGACTCGGTGTACTCGCTCTCGACCGTGCGGGCGCCGGTGCCGGGGTCGAACCCGTTCGGGCCCCGGTCCCAGCCGGCCTCCGCGTGGACGCCGACCGTGCCGCCGGTGATGAGCGGCTTCAGCGCGTCGCCCGACAGCGAGACGCTCGTCGTCTGCGCGTCGGAGCCGGTCGAGCGCCGCGACGAGATGTCGAGATCGGCGCCGACCTGCCAGTCGCGCCACGTCTCCGCCCGCTGCACCGCGATCTCGGCGATCTCGCGGTCGATGCGCGCCTGCGCGAGCGCGGGCGACGTCCGCACCGCCATCGCGAGCACGTCGGGCAGGCTGACCTCGCGGGCCGGCCCCGCGACGTCGCCGAGCAGCGGCTCGACGGTGGGCGACGGTGCCGCCGCCGGCTGCGTCGCCGGCGCGGCCCCCGCCCCGGGGCCGGTGCCGTCCTGCGGCGCCAGGTGGAAGATCGTCGTGACCGGATCGGCCTCCGCGACGCCGACTCGACCCACGGTCGACGCCAGCCCGAGCACCGAGACCACCAGCGCGACGAGGAACGGCATGGATCGCATGGCCGCGTCAACATGCTAGGGGTCCGGCGGCGCGTCAACCCCGAGCGGCCCCCGCGCGCGACCGGTCCCACATCCGGGACGTCCGCGCGCGATCGCGGCCGCCGCCGGCCCACCGCGCGCAGATCGCGTGTTAGTGTGCGTCCGGGATGGCCACCGCCCTGCGCACCTATTGCTTCCTCGACGCGCTGCAACCGCAGGTCGCGACGTTCATCGCCAAGACCGCCCGCGGCTTCCTGCCGGTTCCCGGCCAGGCGTCGCTGTGGATCGAGATCGCCCCCGGCATCGCGATCAACCAGGTCACCGACTCCGCGCTCAAGGCGACGCGCGTCCAGCCGGCGGTGCAGGTCGTCGAGCGCGCCTACGGCCTCCTCGAGGTCCACGATCACGATCAGGGCGAGGTCCTGTCGGCCGGCGCCACCGTGCTCAAGCACCTCGGCATGGAGGAGAAGGACCGCCTCAAGCCGAAGGTGCTCACCAACCAGATCATCCGCGGCGTCGAGGCCTACCAGACGCAGATCATCAACCGCACCTCGCAGGGCATGATGATCCTGCCCGGGCAGTCGCTGTTCATCCTCGAGTGCGAGCCGGCCGGCTACGCGGTGCTCGCCGCCAACGAGGCCGAGAAGGCCGCCCACATCTACCTGGTCAACATCACGCCCTACGGCGCCTTCGGCCGCCTCTACCTTTCGGGCAGCGAGTCCGAGATCGACGCGGCGGCGACCGCCGCGATCGGCGCGCTGTCCGGCGTCACCGGCAAGGAGCCGGAGAAGTTCGTCGATCGCTAGCGATCACGGGTCCACGCTGATGCGCCGCCCGAGATCCGGGGGCGATCCACACGGAGCAACGAACGATGGCTGATGCTCTCGGAATGATCGAAGTGAAGGGCTTCGTCGGCATGGTCGAGGCCGCCGATGCCATGGTCAAGGCCGCCAAGGTCGAGCTGGTCGGCTTCGAGAAGACCGGCGGTGGCTACGTCACCGCCATCGTCCGCGGCGATGTCGCGGCGGTGAAGGCGGCGACCGAGGCCGGCCAGCGCGCCGCCGAGCGCGTCGGCGAGGTCGTCTCGGTCCACGTCATCCCGCGGCCCCACGCGAACGTCGACGCGGTGCTGCCGCTCGGCCGCGCCGGCGCGCCGCAGAAGTAGCGCGCGATGGTCCTCGGCAAGGTCATCGGCACCCTCGTGGCGAGCCGCAAGGAGCCCACGCTCGAGGGCTGCAAGCTCCTGCTCGTGCGCGCCTGCGACGTCGACGGGAACGTGACCGGGGGCACCGTCGTCGCCGTCGACGCGGTCGGCGCCGGCCTGGGCGAGGTCGTGCTGTACGCGTCCGGCTCGTCCGCCCGCCAGACGACCGTCACCAAGGACCGCCCGGTCGACGCCACCATCATGGCGATCGTCGACGCGGTGACGGTCGGCGACGAGTCCCGCTACCAGAAGTCCTGACCGGAGAACGCATGGCGCTGCTCGACGAGGCACGCATCGAGGAGATCGTCAGCAAGGTGCTCGAGCGCCTGGGCGGGGTGGCGACGCCGCCGCCGCGCCAGCAGCTCGTCACCGGCGAGGCGATGAAGAAGGCGGCGCCGAGCATCCCGCGCGGGACGCTCGGCATCTACGCCGACGCCGATCAGGCGGCGAAGGCGGCCCGCAAGGGCTTCGAGCAGAACGAGCGGCTGGCGGTCGCGACCCGCGCCCGGATGATCGAGGCGATGCGGAAGGTGACGCTCGCCAACAACGAGCTGCTCGCCCGCTACGCCGTCGAGGAGACCGGCCTCGGCCGCTACGAGGACAAGCTCGAGAAGAACAAGCTGGTCGCCACCAAGACGCCCGGCTGCGAGATCCTGCGGCCGGTCGCGTTCACCGGCGACGACGGGCTGATGCTGACCGAGCGGGCGCCGTACGGCGTGCTGCTGGCGGTCACGCCGACGACGAACCCGACCGAGACGATCCTGTGCAACGCGATCGGCATGGTCGCCGGCGGCAACGCGGTCGTCTTCAACGTCCATCCGTCGGCGGCGCGGGTCTGCAACTGGTTCGTCCACATCCTCAACGAGGCGATCATCGGCGCCGGCGGGCCGCGCGACGTCATCGTCTCCGTCGAGCAGCCGACGATCGAGAGCGCGCAGATCCTGATGAAGCACCCGCTGGTGCGGCTGGTGGTGGTCACCGGCGGGCCGGCGGTCGTCAAGCAGGCGATGGCGTCGGGCAAGAAGACGATCGGCGCCGGCCCGGGCAACCCGCCGGCGGTCGTCGACGAGACGGCGAACCTCGAGAAGGCGGCCGACGCGATCGTGCGCGGGGCGTCGCTCGACAACAACATCGTCTGCATCGCCGAGAAGGAGATCATCGCGGTCGACTCGATCGCGAGCGAGCTCGTCCGCCACCTCGGCCGCAAGGGCGCGCTCATGCTCGACGCGCGGCAGGCGAAGGCGGTCGAGGCGCTGGTCGTGCAGGGCGACCACGTCAACAAGGACTGGATCGGCAAGGACGCCGGGCTCATCGCGGCGGCGGCCGGCATCCGCGGCCACGGCCACGAGCTGAAGATCCTGCTGGCCGAGTGCGACGAGCAGCACCCGTTCGTCCAGCACGAGCTCCTGATGCCGGTCATCGGCCTCGTGCGGGTCAAGGACGCGACCGAGGCGATCGCGATGGCGGTGCGCGTCGAGCACGGGTTCCACCACACCGCCACCATGCAGTCGACGAACATCGACAACATGACGGCGATGGCGCGGGTCTGCAACTGCTCCATCTTCGTCAAGAACGACGCCAGCTACGCGGGCCTCGGCCTCGGCGGCGAGGGCTACACGTCGTTCACCATCGCCAGCCCGACCGGCGAGGGGCTGACGACGGCGGTGCACTTCACCCGTGAGCGGCGCTGCACGCTCAAGGAATCGTTCCGCTTCGTCTGATGGCGATCGAAGTCCAGGGCATCGGACCTGCGCTCGGGCTCCTGGAGCTGTCGTCGATCGCCCGCGGCGTGGTCGTCGCCGACGCCGCGCTCAAGCGGGCGCCGGCGGTGCTGCTGTCGTCGAGGACGCTGTCGGGCGGCAAGCACCTGGTCGTGCTCGAGGGCGACGTCGCGTCGGTCGAGGAGGCGATGAAGGCGGGCGGCGACGCGGCGGGCGACAAGCTCGTCGACCGGGTCGAGCTGGCGATGGCCGACGACGCGGTGTGGCCGATGCTGGCGCCGGGCGGCGTCGTCGAGGGAGGCGACTGGGCGGACGATCCGCAGGCGGAGGCGGTCGTCATCGTCGAGCTGTCGACGGTGAGCGCGGCGATCGCGGCGGCCGACGCGGCGCTGAAGGCGGCCGACGTCGTCATCCGCGACGTCAAGCTGGCGGTCGACCTGGCCGGCAAGGCGGTCTTCACGTTCACCGGCTCGCTCGACGCGGCGCAGGCGTCGGCGGAGGCGGCGGAGGCGGCGGCGGACCGGCGGCTGGTCGGCCTCGAGCTCATCGCCCAGCCGGCGCCCGAGCTGCGCGGCCGCCTGTTCCGCTAGTCGTTTCGGCCGCCAGCGGGAATATCTTCGGACGGCGGGTGCCGGGCCCGGCGACTTGCGGCCGACCGGGCATCGATCCAGGATGCCGCGCATATGAGTCGCCAGCTCACCGTCGCGTCGTGGGTCTCGGTCGTGTCGCTCCTCCTCGTCGGGGGCGGCTGCGACAAGGGCAAGAAGAACAGCAGCGAGGAGGCGCCGATCCGCAAGGGGACGACGCCCGAGCAGCAGCGGCCGAAGCAGCCGCCGCCCCCGCCGCCGAACACGCCGTCGTCGACGTCGACCGGCACGACGACCGGCTCCGCCGGCGCCAGCGTCGGCTCGATGGCCGGCTCGATGGCCGGGTCGATGGCCGGCTCGGCTGCGGGCTCGAGCGCGGTCACGCCGCCGGGCGGCGCGCAGTCGATGGACACCGTGCGTCCGCCGGTCGCCGCCGACCTCGACGAGTACCTGAAGCAGGTGAAGGGCAAGGGCACGCTGACGGCGACGATCGACACCACGCAGGGGACGTTCCACTGCGAGCTGTACGAGAAGGAGACGCCGATGACGGTGGCGAACTTCGTCGGGCTCGCCACCGGCCAGAAGCCGTGGAAGGACCCGAAGACCGGCGAGGTGGTGAAGGGCAAGCCGTTCTACGACGGCCTCGGCTTCCACCGCGTGATCCCGCAGTTCATGATCCAGGGCGGCGATCCGATGGGCACCGGCACCGGCGGCCCCGGCTACGACTTCGCCGACGAGTTCGTGTCGACGCTCAAGCTCGACGGCCCCGGCGTCCTGGCGATGGCCAACGCCGGCCCCGGCACCAACGGCAGCCAGTTCTTCATCACCGAGACGGCGACCCCGTGGCTCAACGGCCACCACACCGTCTTCGGCAAGTGCAAGGAGGGCGACCTGGTGAAGAAGATCACCGCCCTGTCCGGCCCCGGCGACAAGCCGACCGTCCCCGTCACGATCAAGAAGCTGACCATCAGCCGCGCCTGACCGGGGACAGGATCCGGGGGGGCAAGTACACGCCGCCCCTCACGATTTCGACGCCACCGCGAAAAAACGTCCAGCCCGCGAGACGGTGCGGTCAGTCGCAGGCGCCGCTGTCGGTGGCGAACGGCGGCTTCAAGCACGGCGCGCACTTCATGCCGTCGTCGCAGCTCCCCCGCGAGAGCAGGAAGCTGTCGACGCCGGGCAGGCAGTCGGGCAGGCAGCGGCCGTCGCTGTACTCGTCGCCGAGCCAGCCGAGCCCGGTGTCGCAGGTGTCGGGCACGAAGCCCGGCTGCAGGAAGACGTTCGGCGCGCAGACCAGGCCGGCGTCCTCGTCGCAGGTGTCGGCGCCGAGCCGGTCGGCGTCGTCGCCGGCCGCCGACGCCGGCACGCAGGTGCCGCGGCCGTCGCAGCACGCCGGCAGCCCCATCGGGCTCTCGGCGGGCGCGTCGCACGACAGCCGGCACGCGCCGGTGTCGGTGCGGTCGAGCGGGTTGTAGCAGGGCGCGCACAGCTCGCCGGCGTCGCACGTCCCCTGGCGCAGCACGTTCGCCTGCGCATGGATCTCCGGCAGCACCGTCGACAGGCACCGGCCCTCGACGTTGCCGACCGACCGGCACGTGTCGGGGATGAAGTTGCCGCCGGTGCGGATGAAGTCGTCCGGCACGCACTTGTCGTCGCCGTCCGGCGCGGGACAGTCCGCGAGCCGGTCGCGCAGCGCGTCGGGCACGAGCACCGCCGTCAGGCAGTGCGCGTCCGGCCCGCACGACGTCAGCGTCGACGGATCGAGGACGTCGGGGCCGGTGTGCGGGCACGCGTCGTCGCCGCCGAAGCCGCCGTCGCACGTGTACTTCAGCAGGCACGCGCCGGTGTCGGTGCCGTCGAGCGGGTTGGTGCACGGCACGCAGCGCTCGTCCGGGTAGCAGCCGTCCTGCGGCAGCAGGTCCCACGCCTGCTGGACCTCCGGGATGCAGCCCGACAGGCAGACGCCGGCCGCGCCCTGGATCGACGTGCACGACGGCGGCTCGTAGACGCCGCCGGTGGCGATGAACGGATCGGGCACGCAGGTGCCGCCGTCGTCGCACGTGGCGAAGCGGCCGCGCAGCACGTCGGGGACGTCGTCGGCGGGCAGGCAGTGGGCGCCGCCGACGAAGCCGGTGCAACACGCCGGCAGCTCGGACGGATCCTGCGGGGCGCCGAACGGGCCGTCGCATTGCGGCGTCGGCAGGTCGCGGCCGCCGTGCGGGCCGCCGCCGCGGGTCGACGGGTCGACCTCGCCGACATCGCAGCCCGCGGCCGGTGCGAGCGAGCCGGCGGCCAGCGCCGCGCAGAGCAGCACGAGGGAAGGGCGGAGGGCGTGGAAGGAGGGGAGGCCGGTGAGGCCGGCGAGGCCGGGGCGGCCGGGGCGGCCGGGGCGGCCGGAGTCGGACGATGAGGCGCGGGAGATCGCGCCGGAGGGGCGAAGCATGCCGCCCGATGGTTCAAGGCTCGCGCCAGCGCGGCGTCGTCGGCGTTTCGCGGCCTTCGCGCGTCGCGTCGGTGATCGGTTCCGGACAGCCGAGCGCGCCGTCGACCCAGGTCGCCAGGTGGGAGGCGCGGCCCCGGCCTGTCCGCGCACGGTCGTGGGCAGTGCAGCGCGCGCCGTCGCGCGTGCGTCCGCGTCGGTGGCCGCCGATCGCCCGTGGTTCTCGCGGGCTGCACGCACCGCCGGCGGGGCGCGGCGCGGGGATCGATCGGGGCGGCGCGCGCGGCCGCCGTGGGCCGGGTTCTTGCTGTGGCCTCTGCCACCATGCGTCCGCCCTCCGACGACACATCCCCCGGGATGCGCTCGCCGCTCGGGCTCGCGCGCGCGCGGCGGCGGGTGGCGATCATGGTCGCGGCCGCGCTGCTCTACGCGGTCGCGCTGCTCGCGGTGGCGATCCGCTCGCCGGATCGCGGCTTCTTCACGTTCCAGGGCGGCAAGGTGCTCGTGGTCGATCCCGCGAGCCACGCCGCCGCGGCCGGGCTGCGGGTCGGCGACCTGATCACCGCGATCGACGGCCGGCCGATCGACTCGGCGGTCGCCCGCTTCCGCGCCCTGCAGGCGATCGAGCCCGGCGAGACCGTCGCGCTGACCGTCCGGCGCGCGGACGAGGAGCGCACGCTGTCGATCGAGATGCCGCGGCGGCTGCCGCTCGCGTCGGCGGCCGGCATCGCGCTCGCGCTGGTGATGCTCGGGCTCGCGCTGGTCGCCGACCGCGGCCAGCACCACTCGCTGCCGCAGCAGTTCCTCCGCTCGACCGTGATCTACGTGGTCTTCCTCGCCGGCGCGTTCGCGCTCGACATCACCGTGTCGACGCCGCTGCTGGCCGCGCCGTGGCTCTACGCGATGTGCCTGGCCGCGCCGGCGACCTGCCACTTCATGCTGCGCTTCCCGGCGGGGCCGGCGCGGGTCGGGCGGCGCGCGCTCGCGCTGCTGTACGGGCCGCCGCTCGCGATCGCGACGGTGCTGGCGGTGAACCACGCGTCGTTCTCGCTCGGCTACCCGTTGCCGGGCCGGCGCTTCATGACCGGGCGCATCGGCTGGCTGGCGATGTCGTCGGCGGCGGTCTACCTGGTGGCCGGCGCGGTCGCGCGCGCGCGCCGCATGCGGCGGCTGCGCGGCCAGCTCGATCCGGTCGCGGTGCGCTGGCTCGTGGCGAGCGGCCTCACCATGTCGGTGCCGCTCGTGCTCGCGATGATCGCGGGTGCGCGCGACGTCAACCGCCTCATGGCCGGCGGCTTCCGGCCGTACGTCGCGGTGACGATGGTCGGCGGCTCGGCGTGCGTCGTGATGGCGATGACGCGCGTGCGCTTCGGCGAGCTCGACCGGCTGTGGCGGCGCTCGACCGGCTACGTGCTGGCGACGCTGCTGGCGGCGGGGCTCTACCTCGTCGCGATCGCGCTGCTCGGCGGCGCGGCGACCGTGGCGTCGGGCGGCAGCCTGGAGACCGCGCTGGCCGCGACGCTGGCGGCGGCGATCGTCTTCGGGCCGCTGCGCGTCCGCGTGCAGCGGATGGTCGACGATCGGTTCGCGCGCGATCGGCGGCGCGCGCGCAAGCTCCTGCGCGA
>DASZXE010000382.1:0-2336 GCA_035546475.1 Kofleriaceae bacterium | reverse complement strand
TGCGGGCGCCGCTCGAGCGCGGCCTGCTCCACCTCGACAGCGACGTCATCGGCTACACGAGCCTGCTCGTCCGCGACGTCGTCTACGACGCGACGCCGGCCCACGTCCGCCGCGAGCTGCACGCCGCCGCCGTCGAGGTCGTGGCCGACGGCTCGCGTTCGTCGGCGGTGCTCGGCCATCACCACGACGCCGCCGGCCACCGCGCCGCCGCGTCGCGGCTGCTCGCCGACGCCGGCGACGAGTACTCGCGCCAGCTCGACGACACCGGCGCGGCGGCGCTCTACCAGCGGGCGCTCATCAACGCGCGGGCGTCGGTCGCGGCCGGCGAGCTGCCGCCGACGGCGATGATCGCCATCTCGATCCGCCTCGCCGACGCGCTGCGCGCGAGCGACCGGCTCAACCTCGCGCGCGGCGTCCTCACCGAGGCCGAGAGCTGGGGCGACCTCGATCCGCGGCTGACCGCGCTGCTCCTCCGCACGTCGGGCCACCTGGCGGCCGCCGAGAGCTCGCTCGTCACCGCCGCGGTGCCGTACCTCGAGAAGGCGATCGGCGCCGCGATCGCGAGCGGCGACGGCAACCTGATCGCCGACGCCTACGTCGATCTGGCGACGGTGCTGATCCGCGTCGGCAAGGGCGCCGAGGCGACCCGCGAGCTGGAGGAGGCGATCGACCTCATCACGCTCGGCGACGGCGCCCGCAGCCGCCGCGCGCCCGCGCACCTGTGGCAGGTGGTCATCAAGCTGGCGCAGCTCGCCGCCGCCGACGGCGATCACCGCCGCGCGGCCGAGCTGGCGGAGGTGGCCCTGCTGCAGGCGCAGCGGGTGGCGGCGCGGGTCGGCGCGGCGCGCTCGCAGTCGTTGCTCGCGAGCGCGTACGAGCGGCTGGGCAAGAAGGAGCTGGCGTCCGAGCACCGGCGCGCGGCCGTCAACGAGCTGCGCCGGATGGGCGATCGCCGCGGCACCGCCGAGCTGCTCCTGCACGCGACCGGCACCGGCGGCTCGCTGCTCCGCATCGACCCGGCGTCGATGCGCGAGGCGCTCCAGCTCGCGTACGAGACCGGCTGGACCGAGGCCGCCGAGCGCGCCGAGCTGCCCGGCAAGGGGTGATCGACGTCTCGTCGAACCTTCGCGCGGCGCTGCGAGCGTGCTGAACCCACATCTGCGCACCCGCGGCGCGCGGACGCGATGGCAGAAAGCGGGAGATCCGCGGCGGCCGTCCCGTACAATGGCCGACGTCCATGAGTCACGACCGGCAGCATCGCAGCAGTAGCGAGGGCGAGGCTGGAGGCGGTGGCGGAGGGTCGCCCGGCAAGCGGACCCTGACGGGGGCGGTCCAGCGCAAGGCGGCGCCGGGGGCGGCACCGCCGGCGTCGGCGTCGGCCGCTGGCGCCACCGCGTCCGCCGGCGCGGCCGTCGACGATCCGTTCGCGATGCACCTGCAGGGCACCGCCAGCCGCGGCGCGGTCCAGCGCAAGGCCACCGAGGGCAGCGGGCACGACGACCCGAAGGCCGCCAAGGGCGGCAAGGGCCACGTCGGCAAGCTGCACCTGTTCATCGACGTCGACACCAAGCACCTCGGCCTCAAGGACCTGAAGGAAGGCAACGTCGGCCACGCGTGGGTCTCGCTCGAGTACAACGACCCGGCGGCGGTGCCCGACTCGATCGAGAGCTCGCACCGGGCGCTCCTCCACAACGGCGGCAAGTACGCCGACCCGATGGGCTTCTGGCCGGCGGTCAACGAGGGCGTCCACTACAGCACCAACCCGCTGCACTCGTACGTGAAGGGCTGGGTCCGCCACCCGGACCGCGCCCACGAGGGCAGCGAGAAGGCGAGCGAGACCTGGGACATCACCGAGGCCGACGCGCGCGCGGTCATCGCCCACGCCGACTCGAAGAAGAACGCCCAGTACTCGGTCTTCTTCTACAACTGCACGAACTTCGCGAAGGAGCTGGTGCAGGCGGCCGGCAAGAGCGCGCCGTCGATGTCGACCGCCGGCATCTGCTTCCCGAACGCCGCCTACGACGGCATCAAGAAGCGCAACGAGCAGGGCGTCGGCAACACGACCGTCGAGGACCTCGACACCGGGGCCCAGCACACGGTGCACGGGCCGGAAGCGAAGAAGTGACGCTCGGCGACTGGGAGCTGGCGGTCACCGGCACCGTCGCGCGGATCGATCGCGAGGACCTCGACAAGTCGGGCCGCCACCCGAAGTACATGCTGTCGATCGTGCTCGCGCCGCGCACGCCGCCGGCGCTCCCCGACGGCGCGGCCCTGCCCGCCGAGCTCGCCGTCCGCATCAAGGCCGACGAGCTGCCGCGCCTGACGGCGGACGCGAT
>DASZXE010000381.1:0-3364 GCA_035546475.1 Kofleriaceae bacterium | reverse complement strand
CCGCCCGCGCCCATCGACGCCGCGCCGCCGCCGCCGATCGACGCCGGCGCGCCGCCCGGCAAGGCGCGCCTGCCCGGCGGCAACTTCGAGATGGGCAGCGAGCCGGCGATCGCGGCGCGCTACGCCAACGCCCTGCCCCGCCAGTCGACCGAGGTCGCGCCGTTCCTCCTCGATCGCACCGAGGTGACGGCGCTCGCGATGCACGCGGCGCTCGGCCAGCCGCCGCTCACCAGCGACGCGCCCGACGTGCCGGCGCGCAACGTGACGTGGCACGAGGCCGACGCCGTCTGCCGCGCGCTCGGCAAGCGCCTGCCGACCGAGGCCGAGTGGGAGTACGCCGCCGAGCGCGGCGACCTGTCACCGGCGGGCGCGCTGCTCAAGGCCCCGGGCGTGACCGGCCCGTCGGCGGTCGGGACCCATCCCGCCGACTGCACGCCCGACGGCATCTGCGATCTGCTCGGCAACGTGATGGAGTGGACGAGCGACGGCGACGCGCGCGCCCGCATCGCCCGCGGCGCCTCGTACGCGGTCGCCGCCCACGCCGAGTGGTTCGCCTCGATCCACGCGCGCGCCCGCGCGGCGCCCGACCGCCCCGATCCGGAGATCGGCTTCCGCTGCGCCGCCGACGCCCGCTGACGAGCGACCCGGCGCGCGGGCGCGGCGGTCACAACGTCCTGCCGGGCGGGCCGGTGGCGGACGTCCGGAGAGCGCGGGCGTCGTGCTGCTCGGCCTTCAGGGATCGACGTCGATGCGGACCTGGTAGGCGCCCTGCCACGAGGTCGGCGGCCTGTCCGGGGGCGTGTCGTGGTTGGAGAACGAGACGAGCACCCAGATGCGTCCGGCGAGGTCGGCGCCGACCCCGCGCAGCGTGAAGTGGGCCCAGCTCGTGTCGCCGTCGTACGACTCGGTGCCGGGGATGACGACGTCCGCGCGCCCGCCCACACCGAACGCGGGGTCGAGCCCGCCGAGCGCGAGGTCGACGCGCGCGAGCCCGAGGCTGCCGCCGGCGCTGTCGAACGACAGGATCACGCCGCCTCGGTGATCGAGGAACATCGCGCTCTCGCCGTCGAGGGGCAGCGTGGCGGTGCCCAGGTGCTGACCGCCGCCGTCGTAGGCCTGCAGCCGGCGCCCGGGCGGCGCGGCCTCGACGACGACGGACGAGCAGTCGTCGTCGGCGAGCACCTTCAGTGACGAGGCCACCGGCACCGGCTGGAAGCTCGGATCCGGCAGCCACGTGATCGGATCGACCCGTTCGAGCTGGCCGGCGCGCACGACCAGGGCCGCGCGGGTGCCCGCGGTCGGCCGGCAGTCGCGCAGCGGGCGGTCCGGCATCGACGGCAGGAGCGGCAGCGGCGCCAGCGTCTCCGCGTCGTACTCGCGGTTGCCGGCGCGGATGACGAAGATCCGCCCGGCCGCGACGTAGACGTCGGAGAACGGGATCGAATCGACGAGGGTCCCCTGCAACGCCATGTCGGGCGTGACCACGACGCCGCCGGTCGGGTCGCTGTAGCGGCCGACGACGCGACCGTCGGCGAGCAGGTGGTGACTCCACATCGTCGAACCGACGCCGAAGCCAGCGACGGTGCCGTCCGGGTGGCAGGCCTGGAAGCCGCCGGTAGTGCTGGGACCGTAGGAGGCGTACGCCGCAAGGGCGGAGCCGTCGGCCGTGATGGCCATCGGGGCGAGGTCCGAATGTCCGTAGACGCCGCAGTGGGCGCCGAAGGCGTCGTCGTAGCGAGGCGAGGTGAAGGGGATGCCGGCGTCGGTGGCGGCATCGGTGGCGGCATCGATCGGGACGGCATCGACAGGCGCGTCGGTCGGCGCGTCGGTCGGCGCGTCGGTCGGCGCGTCGGTGGGCGCGTCGGTCGCCGCGTCGATGACCGGCGCATCGGCGGCCGGTGCGTCGATGGCCGCGTCGACCTCGCCCGCGTCCCCGCGGGCATCCACGCCCGACCGCGCCGGCGTCTCCGGCCCGCGGCACCCCGCCGGCCCTGCCGCGAGGGCGAGGGCCGCGAGACCACGGACGAGGCTCCGCACGCGCATGACCCTCGGATGCCGGCCGAGGGCCGCGCGTTCATGTCGTCGGCGCACGGCGGTCAGAACGTCATGCCGAGCTGGCCGGTGGCGGCCCAGCTATCCAGGCCGTTGTCGCTGTTGTTCATGCCCTGGAACATCGTATCGTGGAAGGCGACGCGGTAGGTGCCGCGCACGTCGAGCACCAGGCGCGCCGGCAGCTCGAAGCGGAAGCCCGCGCCCGCCGGGATCTGGTAGACGTTGTCGTCCTCCTCCATCGACGCCATCGACGAGTCCATCTTCGACACGTCGTACAGCGTCAGGCCGACGCCGCCGAAGATGTACGGCTGGATCGCCGACCGCGTGAAGTTGAGGCGCAGGTTGCCCTCGACGCCGGTGCCCATCAGGATCGAGTCGGGGTTGGCGCCGAACAGGTTGATGCCCTGCGCGCTGCCGATGTACGCGGCCTCGTAGCCGAGGATGCTGTGGGTGCGGCCGACGATGCGGGCGTTCCACTGGCCGCCGACCTCGGTGGCGTCGCGCACGTCGGAGTCGATGAAGCCGGTGACGCCGCCGCCGGCGAGCACGTCGACGTCGAGCGGCTTGCGCTCCTCGATCTTCACCCGCTTCTCGCGCTCGACGACCTGCGGGACGTAGACCTTCTCCTCCACCGGGACCTGGACCTCCTCGGTCTTGATCTCGGTCGTCTTCTCGATGATCGGCTCCTTCTCGATCGCCGTCAGCACGATGCGGCGGTTCAGCCGCTCGCGCTTGCCGGTGTCGACGGCGGGGAGGCCCTCGCCGTAGGACAGGATGCGCACCTGCTCGGCCTTGACCCCGCGCGCCAGGAGGTAGTCGCGCGCCGCGACCGCGCGGCGTTCGGCCAGCTTCTTGTTGTACGGCGCCGGGCCGGCCTGGTCCGCGTGTCCCTCGATGAGGATCACCGCGTCCGGGTTGCTGGCCAGCCAGTCGGCCGCCTTGTCGAGCTCCGCCTGGGCGCTCGGGCTGAGCGCCGCGGAGTCGAAGTCGAAGTGGACCTCCGTCGACACGGTGTGAGCCTCGACGCGGGTCTCATCGTCGGCGCTCGCCGACCCGAAGCCGACCGCTGCCAGCGTGCCAGCGATGAGTGTCGTCACGAGCTTGCGCATGACCTCCTCCTCTGTTTGGTTGCACCCGCGAAGTGATCAAGCGGCGTGCCAGTCGGTGGAGCTGCGAGGACGGGGGCGTCGAACGCACCTACCGTCGGCCGCGCGCACCGCGTGCATCGACGGCGATCCACGCGGCGCGCTCGAGCTCGTCGAGCGGCCGGCGCGCCCCGCCGTCGTTCGCGCGAGGCCTGCGCCGTGCGCAA
>DASZXE010000380.1:0-11122 GCA_035546475.1 Kofleriaceae bacterium | reverse complement strand
GGTGCCGTCGGCGCCGACCGGCCCCGGCGCGTCGGCGCGGTAGCTGACGGTGTCGATCAGGCGGCCGGCGTTGTTCCACAGCTCGATCGTGCCGCCGTCGTCGGGGAGCGTGCCGGTGAACACGGCGGCCGCGCCCGGCATCGCCGACGACGCGACGACGAGGTAGCCGCCGGGCGGGATGCGCGTGCCGTCGGCGAACGTGAGGTGGACCGCGCCGTCGAGCCGGAAGCCGGACAGCTCGAAGTCGATCGCGAACGGGTTGTGCAGCTCGAGCCACTCGGGCCCCGCGGCCGGGTGGTACATGACCTCGGTGAAGGTCGCGGCGCCGCCGACGTCGGCGGTGCTGCGGGTCCACGGCGCGAGGTGCTTGGCCGCGCACAGCGACGCGGGCGGCGGCGCGGCATCGGTGCCGCCGTCGCCGTCGCCGTCACCGCCGAGGCGGCCGCCGCACGCGGCCGCGGCCGCGACGACGCAGAGGACGGTACAGGCGATCCGGGTCCCCTCGATGAAGGCTCGGCGCATCCCGGCGAGCATACGCGCGGGCGCGCCGGCTCGACACGCGCGATCGCCCGGCGGCGCCTGTCACGCCCGGCCGCGCCGCGCGTTGTGCACGCGGAGGCATTCGTGAAGCAGGCATCCCGGCTGGCCGCCCTCGCGGCCGTGATCGTCGTCGTCGTCGTGGCCGCGCTGGTCACGCGCCACCTCGGCTGGTGGGGCCGCCACGCCGCGCGCGAGCAGGCCGCCGCGCGCGGTCCGGCCCCTGCCCTGCCCGCGCGCCCCGCCGCCAAGGAGGCGCACCCGCAGCCGCCGTCCGAGCGGCCGCAGCTCGTCCGCGACGACGATCCGCGCGGCACGCTGCGCCTCGAGGGCCTGCTGCTCGACGGTGACGACCACCCAGTCGGCGGCGCGCGGGTCGCGATCGACAGCGCGCCGGAGCGCACGATCACCGCCGGCAGCGACGGCGCGTTCGCGTTCGACGGCCTCATCGCGCGCGACTACCGGCTCGAGGCGAGCGCCGGCGACCTGCACGGCGGCCCGGTCCGCCTGCGGCTCGCGCCCGACACCGGCCTGGTGACGCTGCGCATGGTCCCGGCCGGCACCGTCGAGGTCACCGTCCGCGAGGCGGACGGCGGCGCGCCGGTCGCCAACGCCGAGGTCGAGCTGCGCGGCACGCTGACCTGGACCGCCACCACCGGCGCCGACGGCGTCGCGACCCTGCACGGCGTCGGCCCGACCTGGGGGCCGCTGGCGGCGAGCGCGGCCGGCTTCGCGCCGGCGCGCACCATGGTGTCGACCGCCGGCGATCCGAAGGTGCCCGCGCGCTTCGAGCTGACGCTGGCCCGCGGCGCCGCGGTCAGCGGCCGCGTCGTCGACGAGGCGGGCGCGGCGGTCGCCGGCGCGCGCGTGGTCGCCACGTCGGCGTCTGAGCCGTTCCCGGTCGTCGACGTGCGGCGCGACGGCGTCGCCACCGGCGCCGACGGCAGCTTCACCTTCCCCGCGGTCGCCGCCGGCACCTACCGACTCGACGCGCGCGACGCCCGCCACGCGCCGGCGTCGTCGCCGCCGTTCCTCGTCGACGGCACCCACCCGCGCACTGGCCTCACCGTCGTGCTCGGCGCGGGCGGCGTGGTGCGCGGCACGGTCAAGACGCCGGACGGCGCGCCGGTCGCCGGCGCCGACGTCAGCGTGGTCACCCGCGGCGGCATCTTCTGGCGCCCGCGCCGCCAGGCGTTCACCGGCGCCGACGGCCGCTACGTGATCGAAGGCCTGCCTCGCCGCGAGCTCGACGTCGTCGCCTGGCACCCCGACGGCGCGTCGGCGATCGCCGCGGTCGATCTGGCCGCCGAGCCGGAGCGCCAGCTCGACCTCGTCCTCGACGTGCGCGGCGCGATCGACGGCCTCGTCGTCGACGGCGCCGGCGAGCCGATCGGCGACGCCCAGGTGCTCGCCGAGCCGGTGTGGAACGGCGGCACCGCCGATCAGCAGGCGTGGTCGATCCGCGGCGTGCAGCAGACGCTGACCGATCCGGGCGGCCGCTTCCACCTGGCCGGTCTGCCCGACGGCGACTACCGGATCCGCGCGGCGCGCCAGGGCGCCGACGAGGACGCGCTGTGGACCGCGCGCGCGACGACCACGCGGCCGGGCGCGCCGCCGCTGCGGATCGTCCTGTCGGCGGACGGCACCATCACCGGCAAGGTCGCGTTCGCCGACGGCCACGCGCCGGCGGCCGTCACCATCGCCGTTGACGGCGCCGGCGGCCGGCCGAGCGCGCGCACCGACGGCAGCTTCGCCATCGACACCGCCGCCGGCGAGCACGTGCTGATCGTCAGCGGCCCCGGCTTCAGCTCGAAGGCGGTGCGCGGCGTGAAGGTCGAGGAGGGCCAGGCCACCGACGTCGGCACCGTCACCGTCGAGGCGGGGCGCTCGATCAGCGGCCGGGTCGTCGACGGCAGCGGCGCGCCGGTCGAGGGCGCGACCGTCGCCGCCGGCTCCAACATGAGCGGCGGCGGCCGCGAGCTGTTCATCGAGGACGAGAGCCCGGGCGCGCGCTCGACCGAGACCGACGCCGACGGCCGCTTCACGCTCACCGGCTTCGACCAGCGGGCGCTCGCAATCGTCGCCGGCAAGGACGGCGTCGGCCGCTCGCCGTCGGTGCAGGTGCCGCACTGCGCCGACAGCGTGTCGATCGAGCTGACCCTGGCGCCGGTCGGCTCGCTCGCCGGCACGGTGACCCGCGGCGGCCAGCCGCTCGGCGACACCGTCGTCATCGCGAAGCCGGCGGCGGCGATCTCGTCGAACTTCTTCGTCGTCACCGGCGCCGACGGCAGCTTCGCCTTCGACGCGCTCACGCCCGGCTCGTACCTGGTCTCGCCGATGATCGGCGGCGGCGGCCCGCGGCCGAAGGACATCTTCACCAGGCGCGTCGAGGTCACCGCCGGCGCGCGCGCCAGCGTCACGATCGACACCACGCCGGGGCCCGCCACCCTGACCGTCGACGTGGTCACCGACGCCGGCCCGCCGGTGGCGCTCGCGCAGGTGATCGTCATCCAGGCGAAGGTCGACGCGCAGAGCCTCGCGATGCTGCGCGACGGCAGCCTGCTGCCCCCGGACCTGAACGGCGCGACCCTCGCCTTCTACATGCGCGCGGCGATGGGCGGACCGGTGACCGTCGAGGGCATGCAGCCGGACGCCTACACGGCGTGCGCGGTGCCGCTGCCGGTCAAGAGCCCGGCGGAGGCGCAGGGGATGATGGACCAGGTCGACTCGCTGCCGATGAAGTGCGAGCCGGTGACGGTCACCGCCGCGCCGACGCACGTGACGCTGACCGTGCCGGCCGCCTGGGCGACGCCGAAGGGCTGACGAGCCAGGAACGTGCAGGGCGCTGCGGCCAGCTCGCTACCGGCTGCGCTGCGGGAAGGCAGCCCGCGCAACCCCACACGAGGCCCCGAGCACCCCGAGTCGATCGTCGATCGCTCGCGCAAGCGCAGCACAAGCGCTCGCTAGCTGCCCGAGGTGCTCTCGCTGTCGGTCGAGGTGTCGGCGCGGCGCGGGGCCGCGTCCCAGGCGGCGTCGCGATCGCGCGCGGCGGCCGGGTCCTCGGCGCGCAGGAGCTGCTCGGCCTCGTCGAGCGCCGCCCGCGCCCGCGCGAAGTAGCGGGCCTGATCGCGGCCCCAGTGGCCGGCCAGCTCGTCGAGGACCTTGCGCTCGTGGGTGCGCCACGCCTGCGCGCGCCGGTGCGCCGTGTAGGCGCGCATGCCGAGCGCGCGCAAGGCGTCGACGCCGAGCTCGAAGCCGGCGGCGAACTGCTCGCGGTGGACGTACGGCACGCCCAGCTCGCGCAGCTCGAAGTAGTGGGCGCGGTTGCGGGCGCGGGCGAGGATCGTCAGGTGCGGGAAGTGGGCCTGCACGGTGCGCGCGATCGCCACCGCGACGTCGTGCTTGTCGACGGCGAGCACGAACAGCTTGGCCTGCTCGCAGCCGGCGGCGCGCAGGAGCTCCTCGCGCGACGCGTCGCCGTAGTGGACCTTGATGCCGACCCGCCCGACCATGTCGACGACGTCGGGATCGAGGTCGAGGATCGTGAGCGTCACGCCGTTGGCGCGCAGGAGCCGGCCGACGACCTGGCCGAAGCGGCCGAAGCCGGCGATGACGACCTGCGACGCCTCGGCGTGGATCTCGTCCGGCGGCCGGACAGCCGGCCGCTCGGTGACCGCCGGCAGGATCCACCGCTCGAGCGCGACGAAGGCGAACGGCGTCAGCAGCATCGAGCAGGCGACGATCGGCGTCACCAGCCGCACGGTGTCGTCGCCGAACACGCGGCTGGTCACGCCGAACGACAGCAGCACGAACGCGAACTCGCCGACCTGGGTGAGGCCCATCGCCAGCAGCCAGCGCGCCGGCCGGTCGAGGCCGAACAGGCGGCCGAGCCCGTGCAGCACGCCGAGCTTGATCGTCATCGTCGCCAGCACGAGCCCGGCGACGACCAGCGGCCGGTCGGCGATCAGGCCGAGGTCGAGCTGGGCGCCGACCGTGATGAAGAAAAGGCCGAGCAGCAGCCCCTTGAACGGCTCGACGTCCGACTGCAGCTCGTGGCGGTACTCGCTCTCCGACAGCAGCACGCCGGCGAGGAAGGTGCCGAGCGCCGGCGACACGCCGACCTGCTGCATCGCGAGCGCGATGCCGACCACCAGCATCAGCGCGGCGGCGGTGAACAGCTCGCGCAGGCGCGCGCGGGCGAGCGCCTGGAACAGCGGCCGCACGATGAAGCGGCTGGCCGCGATCACGCCGGCGAGCGCGGCGAGCAGCAGCAGCGCCGACAGCCAGACCGCGTGGCCGGACCCGCCGCCGCCGGCGCCGCCGGAGCCGGCGCCCGGATCACCGAGCACCGGCAGGAGCGCGAGGATCGGGATCGCCGCGATGTCCTGGAACAGGAGCACCGCGAACGACGCCTCGCCGCCCTGGCTGTGGAGCAGCCCGCGCTCGCCGAGGGCGAGGTGGACGATCGTCGTCGACGACATCGAGCCGATCAGGCCGAGCGCGAGCGCCGCCCGCCCGCCGGCGCCGAGCGCGAGCGCGAACCCGGCGATCGCGAGGCCGGTCACGATCACCTGCAGGCCGCCGAGCAGGAAGATCGCGCGCCGCATCTGCCAGAGCAGCCGCGGCCGCACCTCGAGCCCGACGAGGAAGAGGAGCAGCACGACGCCGAACTCGGCGAAGTGCATCACGTGGGTCTCGGCGACCACCCGGCCGAGCACGTGCGGGCCGATGACGACGCCGGCCAGCAGGTAGCCGAGCACCGGGCCGAGCCCGAGCCGCAGGCTGATCGGCACGAACACGACCGCGGCGCACAGGTAGACGAACGCCTGGACGAGGACGCTGTCGGTCACCGCAGCAGCTCCCGCTCGCCGCCGCCGCCGTCGAGCGCGTCGTCCTCGTCGGCGGCCCCGGTCCGCACCAGGGCGGGCCAGGCGTCGGCGAGGTTCGCTGCCGTGCGCGCGCCGCGGACGTGCAGGCGATCGTCGCGCAGCGCCTCGAGCAGCCCGCGGTAGCCGTCGAGGTGGGCGGCGAGCGCCGCCTCGTCGGCGAGCCGCAGGGCGCCGTGGATCACGTACGGCGCGAGGTAGCGCATGCCGCACAGGTGCGCGGTCTGCTCCCACGGCAGGAGCAGCTCGCGCATCGTGAAGCGGTTGTAGCCGGTGCGCTGGTACGCCGCCGCCGGGCCGCCGGTGGTGACGACGTTGAAGGTGAGCTTGCGCCGCAGCGCCAGCCCGCCGGCGCCGTACGCCCAGCCGTGCTCGAGGACGAGGTCCTGCCACTGCTTGAGCAGGGCCGGCACCGAGTACCAGAAGAACGGGTGCTGGAAGACGATGACGTCGTGGGCGAGCAGCCGCGCCTGCTCGGCGCGGACGTCGACGTCGAAGGTCGGGTACGCCTCGTACAGGTCGTTGACGGTGACGCCGTCGACGGCGGCCGCGACCTCGGCGAGCCGTCGCGTGATCCGCGACTGCTCGAGCAGCGGGTGCGCGAGCTGGACGAGGATGCGGCGGCGCGCGGGCGCCGTCATGGCGCCTTCCGCGGCGGCGCGATCACCGACGCCGCCTCGCCGGGGTGGACCTCGAGCGTCTTGCGGTAGAACTCGGCGCCGCTGACCGGATCGAGGAAGACGACCGTGTGCGTACCGGCGGGGATGGGCCGCTTGTAGATGTCGGTGCTGCTCCACGACACGCCGTCGACGGTGACGTTGGCGTACGGCTTGGCGCCGAGGCTGCGGAAGCCGGTGCCGGTCGCGGCCGCGGCCCCGGTGCCGGCGTCGGGGCGCGGCGCCGGGGCGGCGTCGGTGCGCATCGCGAGCGCGGCGTCGACCGGCTCGCGGATCGGGCGAGGCCCGGCATCGCGCGGCGGATGCGCATCGGGCGCGGCGTCGAGCGGCAGGTCGATGACGACGGTGGCGTCGGCCGGCGCGGCGTCGAGGACCGGCACCGGCACCGGCCCCGCGCCGTCGAGCGCCGCGTCGGCGGCGTCCGCCGGCACCGCCACCAGCCCCGCGTGGCGGCCGAGCGCGACGAGCAGGAGCACGGCGATCGCCGCCACCGCCAGCACCGCCGCCGCGATCGCCAGCCCGCGCCGCGACCGCGCCGACGCCGCCGACAGCTCGGTGGACAGCGTGGGCGACCGCGTGGGCGACCGCGTGGGCGGCGCCAGCTCCGTCTGCGGCCGCGCGATCGGGTTGGCCGGCGTCGACGCCGTGCTCGGCACCACCGCCGACACGTCCGCGAGCTGCGTCGCGCGGATCGCGTCCACCTGCGGATCGACGTCGGTCGCGTCGGTCGTCGGCGGCGCGAGCATCGGCGCCGCCAGCGCCCCCGGTGGCGTGCCCGGCGGCGCCTCGGCCAGCGCCGTCACGATCCCCGTCGGCCGCCCCACCTTCGGCGAGCCCGCGCCCGCCATGATCGCCGCCATCCACTGCCGGTGCGCGTCGCGGTCGGCGATCAGCTCGCGCTCTGCCCACGCCTCCAGGCTCTCGCCGCCGCTCTGCGCCGCGATCCGCTCGAGCACCTCCGCCATCGCCGCCGCGCTGCGCAGCCGCCGGTCGCGATCGCGCTCGAGGCCGGCCATCACGAGGTCGTCGAGGTCGCCCGGCAGCCGCCCGACGAGCTTCGACGGCGGCTCGATCACCTGGTGCTCCACCGCGTGGACGACCGCGTAGATCGAGTCGCCGGTGAACAGGTGGCGGCCGGTCAAGAGCTCGTGCAGCACGACCGAGACCGAGAAGACGTCCGCGCGCCGATCGAGCTCGTGGTTGCGGAGCTGCTCGGGCGACATGTACGGCGGCTTGCCCTTGAGCACGCCGAGCTCGGTCGCCGGCGCCTGCCGCCCCTTGACCAGCGCGATGCCGAAGTCGAGCACCTTCACCCGGCCGTCGAAGCCGAGCATGAGGTTGTCGGGGCTGATGTCGCGGTGGACGACGCCGAGCAGGTGGCCGTCGCCGACGTCGCGCAGCTCGTGGGCGGCGTGCAGCCCGCGGCACGCGGCGGCGACCGCCTGGCAGACGATCGGCGCCGGCGGCCGCCGCTCGGCGAAGCGGCGGAAGTGCTCGCCGGCGACGTACTCCATCACCATGAAGACGGTGCCGTCGGCCTCGCCGAAGTCGAGGATCTGCGCGATCGCCGGGTGGGTCAGGCGCGCGAGCAGCCGCGCCTCGTCGAGGAACATGGTGCGCACGACCGGCGCGCCGGCCAGCTCGGGGCGGATCGTCTTGATCGCGCAGAGCTGCTCGAAGCCGCCGAGCCCGCGCCGCCGCGCCAGCAGCACCTCGCCCATGCCGCCGGCCTTGAGCGCGTGCAGGACCTCGTAGCCGCCGAGGTGCTGGGGCAGCGAGGTCACGAGCCGTCGTCGTCGCCGCCGGTCGGTCGCTCGAGGAGGCCGTGCTTGTACAGGAGCTCGCGGAAGTGGCGGCGGTTGATGCCGGCGTGCTCGGCGGCGCGGGTGATGTTGCCGCCCGACGCCGCGTGGACCGCGGCGAGGTAGCGGCGCTCGAAGTGATCGTTCCAGCGCTCCTTCGCGTCCTTGAACGGCAGCGTGGTGTCGACCAGCTCGCTCACCTGCGGCGCGCTGGCGACCTCGATCCACATGCGCAGGTCGCGGAACTTCACCATCCCGCCCGACAGCGCCCACGCGCGCTCGAGCACGTTGCGCAGCTCGCGCACGTTGCCGGGCCACGCGTGCTGGCGCAGGCGCTCGAGGTTCTCGCCGTCGATCGGCCCCGGATCGGCGCCGCGCGCCGCGTAGAACGAGGCGATCAGCGCCGGCAGGTCGTCGAGCCGCTCGCGCACCGGCGGCAGGCTGACGTGGACGACCGCCAGCCGGTAGAAGAGATCGAAGCGGAACTCCTTGGCGGCGACCATGCGCGCGAGGTCGCGGTGGGTGGCGGCGACCACCCGGGTGTCGACGGGCACCGGCCGGTCGGCGCCGAGCGGCTGCACGGTCTGCGCCTCGAGCGCGCGCAGGAGCCGCGCCTGCGCGGGCAGCGGCAGCTCGCCGAGCTCGTCGAGGAACAGGGTGCCGCCCGACGCCTCGACGAACGCGCCCTTGCGGTCGCGATCGGCGCCGGTGAACGCGCCGCGCACGTGGCCGAACAGGTGCGAGTCGATGAGCGTCTCCGAGATCGCCGAGCAGTCGACGACGACGAACGGCCCCTTCGCGCGCGGCGAGTGATCGTGGATCGCGCGGGCGGCCAGCTCCTTGCCGGTGCCCGACTCGCCCTCGATGAGCACGGTCGCGTCCGACGGCGCCGCCAGCTCGAGGACGGCGAACAGCTCGCGCATCGCGACCGAGCGGCCGACCATCGCGCCGAACCGCTCGCGCTCGCTCGGCGGCACCGCCAGCGCCTCGGCGGCGCTGATGCGGACCTGCGCGCCGCCGAGCTGGATGACGGCGCCGTTGGGGACGATGACCTCGGTGACGCGCGAGCCCTGCCACCAGGTGCCGTTGGTCGAGCCGAGGTCCTTCACGCGCACGCCGCCCTCGACGGCGCACAGCTCGGTGTGGCGGCGCGACACCTTCGGATCGTCGACGACGAGGTCGCTGCCGGCGGCGGCGCCGAGCACGATCGGCCGGCCGCCGAGCGCGACCTGACCGCCGGTGCCGACCAGCCGCGCGATCCAGCTCCGCGGCGCGGTGCGGCCGCGGGTGGCCGTCGTGGCGAGCCCCGCCTGCAGGACCGTCGTGCGGTCGATCACCCGCGGAGGATACCGAATCTGAAGGCGGCGCGCCGGGGCGGGCGTCACTCGATCGACTCGATCGCCGCCGGCCGGGCGGCGGTCCGGTGGCCCGCCGGCGGCTATGATCGACGGATGCGAAGGCTCTCGATCGCGGCGGTGCTGGTCGCCGCCACCGCGTGCGGCGGAGGCAAGGCCGCGCCGCGCGAGCCGGCGGGCAACCTGGCGCCCGCGCCGCCCGACGCCGGCGTCGACGCGGGCCCCGACTTCGCGCTGCTGACCGGGCTGGCCGACGGCTTCGCCGAGACGCTGGCGACGATGGCGAAGATCACGACCGACGCGCCCGACTGCCCGACGATGGCGGCCCAGCTCGGCCAGCTCTTCGATCAGGCGGCGAGCCTGTTCGCGATGGCGGAGGCGCAGGCGAAGGATCCGGCGGCGGCGCGGGTGCTCACGCAGGCGATGAACGCGCGCAGCGGCGAGGTCAAGCCGCTCGTCGAGAAGATCGGCGACGGGCTCGCGCGCTGCCAGAACGATCCGGCGGTCGGCGAGGTGATGGCGCGCATGCCGACGTTCTGACCCGGTCCGCGCACCGGCGAGCGCGCGGCGGGCTCGACGGCGGCGCGGCTTCGTGCCATGAGGGCGCGATGAAGCGCCTCACGTGCATCGCGATCTGCGCCGCCCTCGCCGTGGGCGCGTGCGGGAAGAAGAACCAGCAGCAGGCGGGTGGCGCCGCGCAGGGCTCGGCCGGCTCGGCCGGGTCGGCCGCCGCCGGAGCTCCGACGGGGCCCGCCGACCTGGTGCCGGGGATCCCGCCCGCCGCCGCGAACGCCGTCGACAGCGCCGCCGCCGCCGCCGGCGAGGCCGCCGCCACCGCGGGCGAGGCGGCCACCGCCGCGCAGACCGCCGCGCAGACCGCGGTGGCGAACGTCAAGCTGACCGCCGAGCAGGTCGACGACATCGGCGGCAAGCTGCTGTCGGTGATGGACGGCGTCGCCGGCGCCGTCGAGGGCAACGCCACCGACTGCACCAAGATGGCGGCCGCCGTCGAGAAGGTGGTCGCCGACAACCAGGCCGCGCTCGCCGACATCCACAACGTGGCGAGCGGCACCGAGAACGACGCGCTCGTCGAGGCCTGGATGGCGAAGACGCGCGACCGGGCGCAGGCGCTCACCAACCGGATCCGCCCCGGCCTCGAGAAGTGTCAGAGCGACGCCGGCCTGCGCGCCGCGTTCCAGAAGCTCGACATGTAGCGCTCATCCGGCGGCCCGGCTGGATCGGCCGCGCGGGCCGTGGCACAACCCGCGGATGCCCGCACGCGTCGCGTCGATCGTCCTCGCCCTCGCTGCGGCCACCGCCGCGTGCGGGGGCAAGAGCAAGCAGCCCACCACGACGCCGGCGGCCGGCGGCAGCGCCGCGGGCAGCGGCAGCGCGGCCGGCAGCGGCACCGGCAGCGGCTCGGGCTCCGCGACCGCCACCGCGGCCGGGCCGATGAGCGAGGACGACTTCGACAAGCGCATGAGCGCGGGCCTCGCCGTCATCAACGAGCTCGCGAGCGAGCTGGAGAAGGTGAAGGGCAGGGACTGCGCGACGATCGCCAGCACGATCGACGGCGTCGTCACCCGCAACCAGGCGACGATCGACGCCACCTCCGAGCTCGACAAGGATCCCGCGCTGCGCGCCCGCAGCGATGCGTGGGTGAAGGCGCACGAGGACGACCTCAACGCCGCCGCCGAGAAGGTCACCCTGACCGTCGAGCCGTGCCAGGACGACCCGGCCGTGCAGGCCGCCGCGCAGAAGCTGTCGCCGCCGTGAGCCGGCTCGCGGCCATCGCGGCGCTGGCGCTCGCCGTCGCCGCCTGTGGCGGGCACGCGAAGGGGCCGGCCGCGCCCGCGTCCAGGCCC
>DASZXE010000379.1:0-2643 GCA_035546475.1 Kofleriaceae bacterium | reverse complement strand
CCGCAGCTCGCGTGGCGGAACACGGCGCGCTACAGCCCGCCGATCCTGACGCCGCCGGCGGGGCATCCGGCGGAGTGGGAGATGCTCGTGCGGCTGATCGGCATCGTGCGCGGGCGCGGCGCGGGCGTCGACGTGCGGGCGCTCGACGACGAGCTGGCGGCGGACGACGTGCGGCGTGTCGCGGGGCCGGCGACCGAGGCGGTGCTGGCGGCGATCGGCGACGTGACGGGGCCGGAGCGGCTGTTCGACCTCGCGCTGCGCGCCGGGCCGTACCGGCTGACGCTCGACCAGGTGCGTGCGGCCGACGGCGGCCTCGATCTCGGGGAGCTGGCGCCGCGGGTGCCGGAGATGCTGCGGACGCCGTCGGGGAAGGTCGAGCTAGCGCCGCCGCAGCTGATCGCGGACGTCGCGCGGGCGCGGGCGGACATCGAGAGGCCGGCGCCGGAGCTGGTGATCATCGGGCGGCGGCAGCTGCGGTCGAACAACAGCTGGATGCACAACCTGCCGATGCTGGCGAAGGGCCGGTTCCGCGGGACGGCGCTGGTGAACCCGGCGGACGCGGCCCGGCTGGCGCTGCGCGACGGTGGGCGGGCGCGGATCTCGCGCGGGGAGCGCGCGATCGAGGTCGAGGTGGAGATCTCGGCCGACATGATGCCGGGCGTGGTCAGCCTGCCGCACGGTTGGGGACACGACCTGCCGGGTGCGCGGCTGAGCGTGGCGGCGGCGCGGCCGGGCGCGAACCTGAACGCGATCCTCGACGACGGCGTGCGCGACCCGCTGTCGGGGAACGCGGTGCTCGGCGGGGTCGCGATCGAGATGCGCCCGATCGAATAGCCACCCGGCAACTGCGGTGACCACCTGCGCGCGAGGTTTGGCGCGGGTTGCCGGCCGCGGTGGCGCGTTCGGTCGCGTCTCGGCCTGGCGTGAGCCTTGCTCGATGGGGCGACATGGGTCGCCGCAGTCTCCTCGTCGCCGCCTTCGCCCTCGGGTTCGCAGCGTGTGCCGTGTCTGACGACGGCGCGCCCGATCCGACGGATCTCGAGGGCGCGGACGCGTGGGCGGACGCGTCGGGCGGCAAGGCCGACCTGCCGAGCTCGTACGGCGACCTCGTCGCCTGGGTCGAGGACTTCTACACGAACCGGATGAGCGCGGTGTGGAACAACCAGGAGCACCCGGCGACGGCGGCGGCGGCGAAGACGAGGATCCGGGGCCTGCTGGCGGCGGGCGGCATCGCGCACCCCGAGCAGGTGAAGTTCGTGACGTCGGTCCAGCGGCTGCGGACCGAGCTGATCGACCACTCGGAGATCGACATCCAGCTGCCGGGCAACGTCGACAAGGCCAAGCACGTGGTGCGGCTGGTGGGCGACCCGAAGGGCGCGGGCGTGTTCCTCGACAAGGCCCTGTTCGAGACGACGCTACAGCCGCCGCTGTGCCTGACGTGGGACGAGCTGAACACCGCGATCGACGCGTCGTACCAGCCCGGCTACTACGCGGTGGACTTCGTCTGCCACGTGGTGACCGAGAAGGTGCTGCGCGCGCTCGGCGTCGGCTCGGCGCGCTACTCGGACCAGGTGCGGACGTACTCGCTGGCGCGGTGGATCTGGGGACCGATCTTCCCGAGCGGCAACTCGAGCAACCCGGCGGACTGGCCGGAGTCGCGCAGCTGCAAGTAGAGGCTCGTCAGTTTTCGACGGTGACCTTGCCGTCCTTGATGTGGATCTTCATGTCGCCGTTGACCTTCACGTCACCGGCCGGCGCGTGCAGGACGCACGGCGTGGAGCCCTGGATGGTCACCGACGACGTCTTGCTGTGGTCGAACTCGACGTCGTAGTCGGTGCCCGAGCACGTGGCCTTCCACTTGTAGTCCTTCGAGTCCTCGTTGTAGTAGCGGATGGTCGCGCCGGCGTAGGCCAGCGTGGCGGCACCGACGATCGACGCGAACCCGAGAGCGGCGAGCAGCTTCTTCATGCGCGTCGAGATAACGCGGCGGTCGCGCGCGGGCAGCAAATAGAATGCGTCAGTGCTCGCGGATGGTCGCGGTGATCGTCTGCGGCGCGACCGAGGTCCCGCCGAAGTAGAGCTCGCCGGCCCACGCGTCGAGCATCACCGGCTGGTCGGTGCAGCGGCGCGGCAGCGTGGCCGCGTGGCCGTCGGCCGAGAACCGGTACTGCGCCGCCTCGCGCGTCAGCTCGTAGTGCACCGGCGTCCGCGCGGCGAGCGCCGCCGCATCGAGCGTCAGCAGCGGCTCGTCCGGCGTCAGGTGCACGCCGGCGTTGTTCGCGTACGCGGTCACCTCGACGACCTCGAGGTCGGTCCGCCAGCGCCAGCCGAACATCGCGCCGTCGACCGCGAGGTCGATGCCGCCGCAGTCCGAGAATCCGGGGAGCTTGTTCCAGTCGAGCTGGTCCTCGGGCTCGGTCGGGGTCGTCAGCACGTACATCGCCGACGGATCGAGCGCGAGGTCGAAGCTCCGCCGCGCGCCGAACATGAACCCGGTCACGGGATCGCCGTCGCGGCCGCCCGTGATCTCGGCGTCGTGCGCACCCGGCGGGATCGTGAACGTGGCCCACGGTAGCGGCGCGTCGGTAGCCGGCGCATCGGGGGCGAGCGCGCCGCCACCGCAGGCCGTCACCGCGACGAGGA
>DASZXE010000378.1:0-8104 GCA_035546475.1 Kofleriaceae bacterium | reverse complement strand
GGCGACGCCGCCGCCGCGCGGCTCCGACTGCGCGCAGCCCGCGCAGCCCCCGCCGCCGCCGTCGCCGGCGCTGCCCGTCGCGTCCACGCCGGCGTCGACGCCCGCGTCGGGGAAGCCCTCGACGTCCTCGGCCACCAGGTCGCACGGCGTCTCCTCGTGCCAGCGCCGGCGCACGCCGACCGGCGTCTCGCTCAGGTCGTCCGTCCCCAGCTCGGCCGCCGCGATGATCGACGACAGATCGATCTCGATCCGGTCGAGGAACGGCACGTGGCCGGCGCCGCGCGCCGACGCCAGCGGCACCCGCACCGTGCCGTCGGGATCGATCGTCACCGACGGCTCCGCGGTCATCGGCTGGTCCGCGTAGTAGACCTTCACCAGGTCGGCGGTGAGCGGCACCGTCTTGGTGATCACCATCCCGCGCTGCGGCGACTGCACGTCGACGGTGACGTCGTGCAGGAGCACGTGGATGTTGCGGCCGTCCCAGAACGTGCCGCCCTGCCGGTGGAAGGTCAGCGCGATGTGGTCGCCGAGGACGCGGTCCGGGTTGTAGCCGACGAGATCGCCGAAGTCGGTGAGCCCCGGGTCGGTCACCATCTCCATGCCGTCGACCGTCTCGACCTTCTTCAGCGCGATCGGCTCCTCGGGCACGCGGCCGAGCGGCGTCAGCCCGTCCTCCTCGACGAGCGACATCGCGCCGCCGATGGTGCCGACGTCGAAGTTGCCGCCCGGGATGCCGTCGGCGAAGATCTTCACCGCCGGCAGCGCCACCCGCGAGAAGCCGATCGGCCGCGGCGCCGCCGCGTCGCCGCCGGTCGCCTCGAGCACGTAGCCGGCCAGCCCGCGCAGGCCGCTCTGCCCCGCGACCGCCGCGACGACCGCGTACTTGCCCGGCGCGCGGTAGGTGTGGCGGAACGTGCCCTGCAGCGTCGCCAGCGGCAGCTCGCCGCCGTCGGCGACGCCGTCGCCCCACTCGATCGTCACCGGCAGCGAGTCGACGCCGGGCACGCCTTCGGGGTCGGTCGCGCTCACGCGCAGCACGACCTCGTTGCCCTCGTTGGTGTAGTCGAGGGCGACGACCGGCGGCGCGCCGAGCTCGCAGCCGTTGTACCAGCGCGCCGGCGGCGGGGTCTCGTCGGGCATCGGCACCGCGAGCAGCCGGTAGTCCTGCAGCCCCTCGACCTGCTTGAGGATGCCGAGCGCGAACGGGCTCATCGTCTTCAAGAGCTCGCCGTCGGGGTCCTCGATGTGCGCGGTGCGCAGGTAGTCGACGCGGTCCTGGCAGGTCCACACCCGCGACTCGACGTACTTCAGGCGCTCGTACAGGTTGGGGACGCCGCCGAGGATGCGGAACATCGCGATGAAGAACATGCCGCGGCGGTCGCCGATCATCTCGGTGACCTGCGGGTTCTCTCCGCCGCTCGCCGGGCCGAGGAACGCGTGGGTGCCGTCGAACGGCTCGCCGTCGTCGAGCTGGCGGCGGTGGCCGACGCAGCCGCGCATGGTGACGAGGTCGGCGAGCTCGTCGATCGGCCGGTCGGCCGGCAGGTTGTCGATCGTGTCCTGCACCTTGCGGGCGAGCGACTCGACGATGTAGCGGATCTTGCGCTCGGCGATCGCGTCCATCAGCTCGTCGGTCGTGTCCGGGTGCGGCTCGAGCACGCGGTTGCCGCCGGCGGGCACCCAGCTCGGATCGAGGTTGCAGGTCGTGATCGGCGGGATCGGCGACGGCCGCGGCGTGCACTGCTCGTAGTCGGGCACCGGCGGCGGCTCGTACGGCGAGTCGGGCTCCGGCAGGCCGTCGGTGTAGCCGCCGTTGCCGGCGATGCGGCACTCGCTGTAGAGGTCGCACGTCTGCGGGATCGCGAGGCACGCGTTGGTGCCGGTCGGGTTGTCGGTGATGAGCGTGTGGCCGAGCGTGTGGGTGCCCTCGCCGTAGCCGACGTTGCAGTTGATGACCGGCGACGGCCCGAACGAGCTGTGGCAGCCGGTCGGCGTCAGGCAGCACCAGAAGCAGTCGTCGCCGCAGACGTGGGTCTGGAACGCGTCGAACAGGCCGACCTGGTCGGCGATGAACGGCCCGTAGCGGCCGAACGCGCCGAACGAGCGCTCCATCCACGCGCGGTGGTCCTGCGCCTGCAGATCGCAGAGGACCGCCCACGCGGCGCACTCGTCCTGGGTGCCGCCGGCGTCGACGCAGTCGGCGTACGTCTTGAAGATCTTCTTCGTGCGGTTGTAGAAGCTGAGCCGCGACTTGACCGCCTTCGGCAAGAGCCGCTTCGCCTCCATCTTGAAGATCTCGGGCAGCTTGTCCTCGACGAAGTCGGCGCGCGCCGGTCGCGGGCGCAGGCCCGCGAGCACCGCGACGACGATCGACGCGACGATCGGTGCGAGGTGGATGCGACGGATCATGTCCCCTCCGTGCGCCGATCGTACACGCGCGCCGCGCCGCCGTGGGACGCAGATCAGGTCGCCAGCGTGACCGCAACCGCGGTTGCGACCATGAGGGCGATGGCGAGCAGGAAGACCAGCACGACCGGCTGGCCGAACCGGCGGCCGGCGCCGAACCACGCCGTCGCGCCCTTGACGACGGTGTTGACCGCGACCGCGACCGTGATCGCGAGCGCGGCGAGGTCGGCGGTGAGGGCGCCCGCGCGGGTGTGATCGGCGGCGGCGAGCGTGATGGCGTCGACGTCGGTGAGGCCGGAGACGCCGGCGGCGATCAGCATGCCGCCATTGCCGAGCCAGCGGGTGAGCAGCCTGGCGCCGAGCAGCACCGCGCAGAGGACGAGCCCCCAGAGCAGCGCGCCCCACAGCTCGAACGGGTTCTTGAGCTTGACCTTGGTCGCGGGCAGCGGCGGCCGGCGGCGGATGCGGCCCCAGGTGACCGCCGAGGCGACCAGCAGCACCACGGCCATGGCGCCCATCGCCGCCGCGATGCGCCAGCCGACGATCGGGCTGATCGCGCCGGCGATCACGGTGACCCGGACCGGCATCACCATGCTGGCGAGGAAGGTGGCGAGCAGGCTGGGGCCGAGCTGCTCGGGGTCGTCGTGCACCGCGCGCGCCATCGACACCGTCACCGCCGTCGACGAGGTGAGGCCGCCGACCAGGCCGGCGAGACCGACGCCGCGGGTGGGGCCGAGCAGCCGCGTGAGCACGTAGCCGACGTACTGCACGCCGCAGATGAGGACGATGAACGTGCCGACCTTGCGGGGCGGCAGCGCGCCCCACGGGTCGACCGCGCGCGTCGGCAGCAGCGGCACCACGATCGCGACCATGAGCAGGAGCTGGAGCGTCGCGGTGATCTCGATGCGGCGGAGCTGCCCGGCGAACGCCTGCGTCCACGGCTTGGCGACCAGGAGGAACGTGGTGGCGAGGCAGAGCGCGACCGCCAGCTCGCGATCGACGTGCACCAGCGCGCCGAGGAGGACGACGATCACGCCGGCCACCTCCGTCGTCATGCCGAGCGAGCGACCGATCACCATGTGGCCGCCGATCAAGGCGACGATCGCGACGAGGCCGATCGCGAGCAGCCACGGCTCGCGGTCGCCGAGGTACGCGAGGAGCCAGCCGGTGAGCGCGAGCAGCGCCATCGTGCGGACGCCCATCGTGACGTGGGTGGCCGTGCGCGAGGCCGGGTCGGCGGACGCGCCGTCGGGGTCGCCGTCGGGGTCGCCGTCGGGGTCGCCGTCGGGATCGCCGTCGGGCCGGATCGAGGCGAGCGGGCGGGTGCCGGTCGCGTCGACGAGCGGCGGCGGCCGCGGCGCGTCGCGGCCGACGACCGAGTGCTCGCGCTCGAGGCCGATGACGAGGCCGATGCCGACCGCGTACACCGCCTCGATCAGGACCGGCGTCTGCATCCCCGGCGAGCATACCGCGGCGTCGCCACCGCCCTGCTCACAGCGGGCTCGTGAACGACACCGTCGTCGTGAGGCCGAGCCGCCGGTGCTGGACGGCGTCGTCGAGGAACCAGCGCGCGAGGCCGCCGGCGGCGATCGTGAGCGTGCGGCCGCCCGCGTCGAGCGTGCGCTCGCCGACCAGCTCGAGCTCGGCGTCGGCCATCGGGCCGAGCGTGCGATCGGCGGTGCGGTAGCGCGGCGGCTCGGTGGCGTCGGGCTGGTGGCGCCGCCAGAAGCTGGCCGCGTCCTGCAGGTAGCCGCGGGCCTGGGCGCCGACCAGCGTGCGCGCGGCGAGGCGGCGGCGGAGCCCGACGGTGGCGGTGGCGCTGTGCATCGACCAGTCGTCGACGTAGCCGCGGCCGACCGCGGTCCCGAACCAGCGCTCGCCGAGCGCGCGGCGGCCGCGCAGCGCGATCGCGAGCGACAGGCGGCGCGACGGTGTCGCCTCGCGCCACGAGGTGACGAGCGGCATCCGCGGGTCGGAGAGGAGCACGCGCCGGTAGGGGCTCGCCTGCCAGCCGTCGGACCACGCGCCGTCGACGGTGAGGTCGAGGACGGTGCGGCGATCGACGAGCTGGGTGACCACCGCGGTGAGGCCGGCGCTGTCGCGCTCGCCCGAGAAGGTCGGGTCGTTGACCGCGGTCGCGTGGTCGTGGCCGGCGGTCGCGCGCAGCTCGACCGTGGTGTTGCGGCTGGCGAGATCGGTCGTGAGGCCGAGGCCGGCGCGCAGCGCGTCGTAGTCGTGCTCGTGCGAGACGTCGCCGCTGGCGCGGAGCGCCGTCGTCGGCGTGGCGGCGACGGTGACGCCGAGGCCGGCCTCGAGGCGGCGCTCGTGGACGGTGAGCGGGCTGGCGGACGTCACGACGTCGACGGAGGCGGCGGTGACCGCGTCGAGCGTGACGTCGACGTCGGTCGTGACCCGGCCGGCGGTGAGCTGGCCGTGGGCGGCCGGCGACCAGACGGTGACCCGATCGTCGTCGGCGTAGACGCGGACGGTGGCGCTGGCCTGATCGGGAGGCGGCTCGGCGGCGGCGCGGCGGGGCCCGGCGGCGATGGCGGCCGCGGCGATGGCGGCCGCCGCGGCGAGGAGGATCAGTTGCAGCCGCATCCGCCGCCTCCCGACGAGGTCGCGCCGCCGGTGCCCTCGCCGACCTCGCGGGTGTGATCGTCGATGCGCTCGAGCGCGGGCCACACCGGGGCCTGCATCGCGGGGTCGGCGAGCCGCTCGCGCTGGTACGGGTGGACGCGCACGCAGCCGGCGGCCGCAGCGAGCGCGGTCGCGACGACGATTGCGACCGCGGGGGCGGGCAAGAGGCGGCGCCGCGAGCTCACGGCACGCACCCGTAGCCGTCCGCGTGGTGCCACGCGCGCGCGAGCGAGACGAGCGTGCGGCGCGGCATGCGCTCGCGCACCGCGGGATCGAGATCGCCGGAGGCGATCAGCGCGTCGAGCTGATCGAGGCCGACCGGCTCGACGTGGACGGCGATCGTCACGTCGTCCGGCACACCGGACACCCGGTAGCTGTGCGTGCGCTGGTGGTAGAAGCGCGGGTCGAGCGGATCGGTCGTCACCGACGGCGGCAGCAGCTCGCTGTCGACGGCGGCCGCCTGCCACGGGAAGGCGACGACCTGGCCGTCGGCGCCGAGGAAGGTGCTGCCGAGGAGCCACAGCGACGGATCGGCGGCGGCCGACACCGGCTCGCCGGGCGCGAAGCGGCCCGACGCGAACAGCGTCTCCTCGCCGGCGGTCGCCTCGACCTCGACCCAGACGCGGCGCGAGTGGGTGACGCCGCTCGGGAACGCGTGGCCGACCTGGACGTTGTCGAGCGTGACCTGCACCTCGACGCCGCCGGCGGCCGGCACGACGCACAGCTTCGACGACAGCGCGGGCGCGAGGTCGCGCGCGATCGCGGCCGCCTGCACGTCGGCGCCGGGCCACGGCAGGAGCGCCTGATCGATCGCCGCGAAGCCGTGGTCGTGCAGGCGGCGCGTCGGCAGGTCGGGCAGCGCCGCGGCGACGCCGTCGCGGCCGAACATGTGGCAGGTCGCGCACGAGACCGGCACCGCGCCGGTCGGGCCGAAGGTCGAGCCGGCCCACTCGGCGTAGCTCGCCTCGATCGCGACGTCGCCGACGTGGACGTCGTGGCAGGCGCCGCACGCGTCCGACGACTCGACGCGGTCGCCGGCGAGGAGCCGCGTGCGCGCCGACAGGTGGGCCGGCGTGTCGACCGGATCGGCGATGCCGCCCCGCTCGACGCCGTCGTCGGCGCGCTCGACGCCGCCGTTGTGGAGCGCGGTCACCGCGTCGATCGAGTGGCAGGCCCAGCAGCCGACGCCGCGCAGGCGCGCGGGGACCTGATCGAGGTCGGTGCCGTCGGTGGTGGCGCCGGCGGCGAGCGCGGCCGGCGCGTGGCAGCCGACGCAGAGGCTGCCGAGCGCGCCGCCGGTGGTGCGCTGACCGTAGCGGAGGAGCGCGCGGAAGATCGGGTCGTCGGCGCTGGCGGCGTGCATGCTGCCCGCCCACTCGGCGTGCTGCGCGGGGTGGCAGGAGGCGCAGGTGCCGGGATCGAGGAGCGCCTCGCGATCGATCGAGTCGCGCGCGCAGCTGGCGGCGCCGACGGCGAGGACCACGGCGGCGATCCGCGCAAGCGGCGCGCACCCGGCCGCTCCGGGACGCAACCGGTGCGTGCTCGCGGAGGCGCGGGGCGGGATCGCCGGCATCGATCGCCGGCGGTTGCAGCCGGCGTGCCCGCGCGGTCGCTACCGGATGCCGTTGATGATGCCGTAGCTGACGACGGCGAGCCCGGCGGTGTTGAGCACCGCGTTGGTCGACGCCAGCACCCAGCCGGTCGACTTCTCCGCGAACTGATCGCCCGTCTTGCGCAGCCAGTTGACGACGCCCGACAGGTCCTGGAAGACCGAGCCGGCGACGAGCAGCCACGCGCCGAGGATCGCCGCCTGGCCGCTCATGCGGGCGAAGGTCATCGCCCACGACAGGCCGAGGAGCATCAGGCCTTCCTGCAGCGACACCGTGTGGGCGACCAGCAGCCAGTGGTGCGGCGGCACCGGCTCCTTGATCCGCTTCGCGGACAGGAGCCAGCCGAGGAGGAACGAGAAGAGGAGGTTCACCACCCCCGCGACCACGAGGACGTGGATCGCCGACATCGTGCTCGCGTGCATCGCCTCCGATGGTATCGCAGGCGTCAGGGCGCGGGGGCCGACGGCGCCTCGGCGGGCGGCGCGGGCGGCGCGGCCGGCTGGCGGATCGACGCCTTGTCGACCTCGAAGTGCACGTTGCCGGCGGTGTCCTTGATGGTCACGACGACGTCGGCGCTGGCGCCGGCGGGATCGGTCGCCGTGCAGCGGAAGGTGTCGTTCGGCGTCGCCGGGCGCACGCGCGGCCCGCAGTCGACCTTCATCGGGACCTTCGCGTTCTCCTTCAGCTTGTCGGCGATGACGCCCTCGAGCTTCCCGCTGACGATCAGGCCGGTGACCTGGACGATCTGGACGTTCGTGTTGTCGTCCTCCTGCTCGATCGTGACGACGCCCTTGAGGTCGTCGATGGTGATCGCGCAGTCGAAGCGCGCCCCCTTCTCGATCTTCACGCTCGACGGACAGTCGACCTTCGGCTCCTTGCCGACCTGGTCGTTGACGTAGCGGCGGACCAGCGCCTCGGCGTTCTTCATGTCGAGCGTGCGGCCACTGTTGCACGAGGCGTGGAACTCGCAGCCGCCCACGAGGAGGGTGGCGACCCAGATCGCGACCTTGCGCAGCTTCATGGGCCGCAGCGTATCGCGACCCGGGGGTCAGTGGTGCGAGAGCAGGCTGCGGAGACGGGCGGCGGGGGCGGCGACCGCGGCGCGGCGCGGGTGGTGATCGAGGCGATCGAGCCAGCGGCGGGCGACCCCGTCGTCGCCGTCGTCGTGGGCGAGGCGCGCGAGGTCGAGCAGTGCGAGGGCCGCGTCGAGCGAATCGGGCGCGTTGTTGATGACCGCGAGCAAGGCGGGGCGGGCGCCGGCCCGGTCGCCGCGCTTCATCGCACCCTCCGCGAGCGCGTAGATGTTGGGCGCGGCGTCGCTGGCGACGAGCTCGACCGGCTGGTCGCCGGCGGGCGCGGGCGCAGGCGCGGGCGCGGGCGCGGGAGCAGGCGCGGGCGCGGGCGACGATGGCGGCGCGAGCACCGGCCCCGACGGCGGCGTGAGCACG
>DASZXE010000377.1:0-17037 GCA_035546475.1 Kofleriaceae bacterium | reverse complement strand
GGCACCGAGCCGCCCGACCGCCGACCGCCGGCGGGCCTCGGCCGGCGCGTTCGGCCCGAACCGCGCCAGGCGCGCGGCGGCCTCGGCGCGGGTGAGCCCGCCGCGATCGGCGCCGAGCAGCCGCACCACCTCGTCGGCGGCGAGCGCGTGCCAGCGCGGCGCGGCGGCGGGCTCTGGTGGCGGAGCGGCGAGCAGCATGATCACGGCCGCCGGTAGAACCAGTCCTTGGTCAGCTCGGTCGCGCCGACGTAGAGCGCCGTGATCCCGACGAGCGCGGCGAGCAGCGCCGGCGGCAGCCGCACCATCCCGAGCAGGCCGATGCCCGGCAGGTACGGCAGCGCCAGCGCGACGACGCTCAGGACCAGCGTCGAGCCGAGCAGGAGCGAGCCGGGCCGGCTGCGGAAGAACCGCCGGCGGGTGCGGACCACCAGCGCGATCACCAGCTCGGTGAGCAGCGACTCGACGAACCAGCCGGTGCGGAACCGCGGCGGCCCGGCGGCGAACGGGCCGAGCAGCACCAGGAACGTGATCGCGTCGAACAGCGAGCTGACCAGCCCGAACTCGAGCATGAAGCGGCCGATGAAGCGGATGTCCCAGCGGCGCGGCCGCTCGATCAGCTCGGGATCGATGCTGTCGCCGGCGATGCCGAACGCCGGGATGTCGGACAGGAAGTTGTTGAGCAGCACCTGGCCGGCGAGCAGCGGCAGGAAGCTGAGGAACAGCGACGCCACCGCCATGCTGATCATGTTGCCGAGGTTGGCGCTGGTGGTCGTCAGCACGTACTTGAGCGTGTTGGCGAACGTGCGGCGCCCCTCCTCGATGCCGCCGCGGATGACGTCGAGGTCGCGCTCGAGCAGCACGAAGTCGGCCGCCTCGCGGGCGACGTCGACCGCCTGCTCGACCGACAGGCTGGTGTCGGCGGCCCGCATCGCCGGCGCGTCGTTGACGCCGTCGCCGAGGAAGCCGACCACGTGGCCGCGCAGGCGCAGCGCGCGGATGATCCGCTCCTTCTGGTTGGGATCGACCTCGGCGAAGATCGTCGTCTGGTCGGCGACGGTGGCGAGGCCGTCGGCGGTCAGCCGGTCGAGCGCCTCGCCGGTGATGACGTGCTCGGCGGGCAGGCCGACCAGGCCGGCGACGTGGCGGGCGACCAGCTCGCTGTCGCCGGTGATGACCTTGACGCCGACGCCGAGCCGGGCGAGCGCGCCGAGCGCCTCGCCGACCCCGGCCTTCGGCTGGTCGAGGAAGGTGACGAAGCCGGCGAAGGCGAGGTCGTGCTCGGCGTCGTGGCCGCCCGGCTCGCCGGCGGGCAGCGGGCGCACCGCGATCGCGAGCACCCGCACGCCGGCCGCGCCCCAGGCGTCGTGGCGGGCGTCGAGCGCGGCGCGGGCGTCGTCGTCGAGCGGCGCGCCGCCGGCGAGCGTGGTGCAGGCCTCCACGACGTGGTGGAAGGCGCCCTTCATGATCAGGCGCCCGCCGCCGGCGCCGTCGACGATCACGCTCACCCGCTTGCGGCTGAAGTCGAACGGGATCTCGGCGCGCTTGTCGATCGCGGCGAGGTCGGGCGTGCGGGCGGCCAGGATCGCGTCGTCGAGCGGGCTCGGCAGCCCGGTCTCGAGCGCGGCGTTGATCGCCGCCAGCTCGAGGACGTCGTCGGACGCGACGCCGGCCGGATCGAACGCGCCGTCGACCCGGACGACGCCCTCGGTGAGCGTGCCGGTCTTGTCGGTGCAGAGCACGTCCATGCTGCCGAGGTTCTCGATCGCCTCGAGCTGGCGGACGAGCACGCCCCGCCGCGCCATCGCCTCCGCGCCGCGCGCGAGGTTGATGCTGAGGATCGCCGGCAGCAGCTCGGGGCTGAGGCCGACCGCGAGCGCGATCGCGAACAGCAGCGTCTCGACCGGCGGCCGGCCGCCCAGCACGTGGGCGACGAACACGACCAGCACGATCAGCAGCATCGCGATCGTCAGCAGGTAGCCGAACCGGCGCACGCCGCGGGCGAACTCGGTCTCCGGCCGCCGCAGGGTCAGCCGGTGGGCGATCGCGCCCAGCTCGGTGCGCCGGCCGGTCGCCTCCACGACGCAGCGGGCGGTGCCGCTGCGGATGTTGGTGCCGAGGAAGACCCGGTCGGTGCGGCGCGCGAGCGGCGTCCCCGGCGCGGTCGGCTCCTGCCGCTTCTCGACGGGGAAGCTCTCGCCGGTCAGCACCGCCTCGCTCGCCCAGCAGTCGATCGCCTCGACCACGCGCGCGTCGGCGGGCACCAGGCTGCCGGCGGCGAGCAGGACGACGTCGCCGGGGACGACCTCCTCGACGGGGATCGCCCGCTGCACGCCGTCGCGCACGACGGTCGCGCGCGTGCGCACGCGATCCTGCAGCGCGGCGGCCGCCGACGCGGCCTGGTACTCGCGGCGGTAGCCGATGCCGGCGGTGGCGACGACGATGAGGATCACGATCGTCGCGTCGGTCAGCTCGCCGGTGAGGATCGACACCCCGGCCGCCGCCACCAGCAGGAACAGGAGCGGGTTGCGGAGCTGGTTCCACACCACCGCCAGCCGCGACAGCCGGCGGTGTACCTGCAGCTCGTTGCGGCCGTACCGGCGCAGCGCGGCGGCGGCCTCGGCTGCCGTCAGCCCTCGTTGCGGATCGACCACGGCGTGCGGCGATCCCGGCTACGGCCGGGGCGGCGGGAGGTGCGGCGGGAGGTGCGGCGGCGGGACCACCGGCGGGGGCGGCGTCGGCGATCGATGATCGATCACCCGCGGCCGCTCGGGCGGCGGGGCGCCGTGACGCTCCCACCGGCCCTCGCGCCAGTGCCAGCGCGGCCCCGACGGCTCCCACGCGCCGGGGATCCAGATCTGGCCGGGGCGCTCGCGGACCCAGTAGCCGGCGCGCCAGCGCCAGCCGCCGTCGCGGTACTGCCAGAAGCCGTCGATCCAGACGAACCCCGGGCGCGGCACGACGACGTCCACCGCGCGCGGCGGCGGCGGCGCGAAGTCGACCGTGTACATGGCATGGCCGCGAACGACGCACGCGCCGGTCGCCGCGGACGACGCGAGCGACACGGCGAGGAGGAGCGAGCCGAGGAGCTTCTTCATGGTGAGCCTGCGCGGTGGAGGTTGCGGGATCAGCAGATCGGATCCGCCGGGGCGCCCGCCTCGACGTCGTGACGCTGCATGACGCCGACCGGGATCCGCTCGGGATCGAGGAACATCGCGAACCAGCCGACGCCCGGCACCGCCATCCGCGGGACGATCACGGTGGCGCCCGCCTCGACGGCGCTGACCAGCGTGCGATCGAGATCGGCGACCTCGAAGTAGACGTGCAACGACGACATCGGGACGTTGCGCGGCCGCCGCAGCATGCCGCCGCCCGGCGGCGCGCCGGGATCGATCAGCGTGTAGTCGGGCGACGCGTCGTCGAACGTCCAGTCGAAGACACGCCGGTAGAACGCCTGCGCGCGCTGCGGGTCCTCGACCATCAGCTCCCAGTGGATCATCGGGTTCGGCATGGGGTCCTCTTGTCGGCGGCGGTCAGCCGGCGGTGGCCGCGCGCGCCACCAGCACCGAGCACGGCGCGTGGCGGACGAGCTGCTCGGCGACCGAGCCGAGCAGCACCCGGCCGAGGCCGGTGCGGCCGTGGCTGCCGACCGCGACCAGGTCGTAGGTGAGCTCGGCGTCGAGCAGCGCGATCGCCTGGGCCGACGCGCTGCCGAGCACGGTGCGGGCCTCGACCGGCAGCGAGGTCTTCGCGCGCAGCTCGGCGGCCCACGCCTCGAGCGTGGCGTGCGCCTCCTCCTCGACCTCGGCGACGTACGCCGGCATCGTCGGGTCCATCGGGAAGACCGGGAGCTGCACCGCGTGGAGCAGCGTGAGGCCGAGGCCCTTCGGATCCGCGAGCGTCGCCGCGAGCTCGGCGGCGCGCCGCGCGCTCGCCGAGAAGTCGACCGGACAGAGGATGCGGCGGTACGGCTGGGTGCCTTCGCGGCCGCGCACGGTCAGCACCGAGCAGCGCGCGTGGCGCACGACCTGGCCGGCGACCGAGCCGAGCATGATGCGGCGGAAGCCGGTGCGGCCGTGGGTGCCCATGACGACGAGGTCGATCTTCGGATCGGCCGCGATGGTGTCGCAGGTGCGCTCCCACGGCGCGCCGTCGAGGAACTGCGACGTCACCGGCCGGCCGAGCAGCTCGGTCGCCTCGCGCACGGCGCGGGCCAGCTCCTTGCGCGCGTCGCCGACCATGCGATCGAGGGCGTCGCCGGGGATCGGGTACTCGCCGGCGAAGGCGAGCGCCGGCAGGTGCCAGACGTGCAGCAGCTCGAGGTCGGCCTTGGCCTCGCGGGCGAGGCGCGCCGCGACGCGCACGGCGTGCTGCGAGGCGGGGGAGAAGTCGGTGGGGCAGAGGATCTTGGCGGTCATGACGGCCTCACGCGGCCCGCGGCGCGGGCAGGAGCCCCAGCTCGACCAGGTGCTGGTGCAGGCGCACCGTCGGCTCGTGGGTGAGATCGAGCGCGGCCTCCTCGACGTCGAGGCGGGTGCGCAGCGGCTCCGTCTGCTCGCGCAGGAAGCCGAGCATCCGCGGACTGGCCACGACGACGAGCCGGTACGAGTCGGTCTGGTCGATGACCTTCATCGCCTGATCGAAGATCTCGGCGGCGAAGCGGCGATCGAGCTCGCGCATGTACTCGTCGCGGTGATCGTCGACGGCGAAGCCGAGGCCGGTCGGCGTCCGGTTGCTCGGAGGCCGCGACTCGCTCAGCAGCTCGCCCGGGCGCTGGCGCCGGGCGGGATCGACGAGATCGTGGCGCTCGACCAGGCCGGCGGACGGGCTGGCCGCCCGCAGCTCCGGCACGAGCGTGAAGATGCGCGCCCGTGACGCATCGGCCACGACGATGGTGATGCTCTTCATGCCGGCCGCTGTTGCAAGGGGCGTTCTCGCGCGGCCGCGCGGCGGATCTCGGCGGGATCGATGGTGGTCGCGGCGTTCACCTCGACGCGGCGCCCGCGCGAGAGCTGCGCCGGGCCGGCCGCGCGCGCAGGCGGTGCGCGATCGCGAGGCGCGACGTGGCCGCGGCGGCGGCACGGGGCATGCTGCGGGTGAGCCCATGCGCGCCTACGTCTTCGACGTCGCCAGCCGGCGGGCCTCGCTCGAGGACGTGCCAGAGCCGGCGCCCGCGGCCGGCGAGGTCGCGATCGCCGTCGAGGCGTGCGGCCTGTGCCGGACCGATCTGCACATCCTCGACGGCGACCTGCAACCGCCGGGCGACCGCGTCGTGCTCGGCCACCAGGTGATCGGCCGCGTGCGCGCGACCGGCGCCGGCGTCGATGGGTCGTGGCAGGGCCGTCGCGTCGGCGTGCCGTGGCTGGCGACGAGCTGCGGTCACTGCCGCGCGTGCACGGGCGGCCGCGAGAACCTGTGCCCGTCGATCCGCTGCACCGGCCTCCACCGCGACGGCGGGCTCGCCGAGGTGATGGTCGCCGCCGCGTCGTCGTGCCTGCCGGTGCCCGACGGCCTCGACGCGCTGGCGGCGGCGCCGCTGCTGTGCGCGGGCGCGATCGGCTGGCGCGCGCTGCGGCTGGCCGGCGGCGGCGAGCGGGTCGGCGTCTACGGCTTCGGCGCCGCCGCCCACCTGCTGGCCCAGGTGCTGCGCTGGCAGCGGCGCGCGCTCTACGCGTTCACCCGGCCGGGCGACCGCGACCGCCAGGCCTACGCGCGCTCGCTCGGCGCGGCGTGGGCGGGCGGCTCCGACGAGCTGCCGCCCGAGCCCCTCGACGCCGCGATCATCTTCGCCGACGACGGCGCGCTGGTCCCGCAGGCGCTCGCCGCGCTCGCGCCGGGCGGCACCGTCGTCTGCGGCGAGATCCACATGACGGAGATCCCGTCGTTCCCGTACGACCTCCTGTGGCGCGAGAAGGTGGTGCGCTCGGTCGCCAACCTGACCCACCAGGACGGCGTCGAGCTGCTCGAGGCGGCCGCGCGCATCCCGCTGCGCGCCGACGTGCGCAGCTACCCGCTCGCCGACGTCGAGCATGCGTTCGCCGACCTGCGCGCGGGCCGCGTCCACGGCGCCGCGGTGGTCCGGGTCCCGTAGCGGCGCCGCGGGAGCGCGCACGAACGGTCGTCCGGCAGACCGGACAACGCACCGGATGCGCGCGCGCCCTCGCCGGTCCACCTACCTGCGCGGGCACGTCGCTTGCTGCTTGCGTGCGCCCGGAGGAATCGACCCATGGCGAACATCGTGAAGCGCAATGGCAACGAGAATCAGCTCGAGGCGTGGGACCCGTTCCGCGCCATCCGCGAGATGATGCGGTGGGATCCGTTCCGCGAGATGGCCCCGATGCTGGCCCCCGTCGAGCGCGAGTGGATGCCGGCCTTCGAGGTCCGCGAGGACAAGACCGGCTACTACTTCAAGGCCGACCTGCCGGGCGTCAAGCGCGAGGACATCGAGGTGTCGCTGACCGGCAACCGGCTGTCGATCGCGGGCAAGCGCGAGTCGGAGAAGGAGACCAAGGAGGACACCTACTACGCGTTCGAGCGCAGCTACGGCTCGTTCAAGCGGGCGTTCACCCTGCCCGAGGGCGTCGACACCGAGCACGTGACGACCGAGCTGAAGGACGGCGTGCTCACGCTGGCGATCCCGAAGAAGGCCGAGGCGCAGGCGAAGAAGATCCCGATCGCCGGCCCGGCGCCGAAGTCCTGACCCGTCGAGCACCGGCGCCCGCAGGCGCTGCGGGGACGGCGGCGGCGGCGCAGGGCTTGCGGGGCGCGCACGCCGCGCCGACGGGCAATCGAGGCCCTCCGGCGCGGCGCGACGGATGCAAAGCACCAGGACATGTCGCCCGCCGCTCCCCACCGCCGCCTGCCGGCCGCCTGGCGCCTCCGTGGCGTCATGATGGCCGACCACGCCGAGATCTCGGACCTGTTCGACGACGTCACCGCCGCGTTCCGCAGCGGCAACCGCGACGAGGCGGCGGCGATGTTCGAGGTGTTCGAGAAGCGGCTCGAGGCCCACCTGACGGCCGAGGAGCGCGAGATGTTCCCGGCGCTCGCGGTCGACCATCCGGCCGAGGCGGCGGCGCTGGCCGCCGACCACCAGAAGATCCGCGCGCGGGTCGCCGAGCTCGGCGTCTGCGTCGACCTGCACCTCGCGCGCGCCGACTGGATCGACGAGCTGGTGTCGCTGCTGCGCGAGCACGCCGCCCGCGAGGACGGGCTGCTGTACCGGTGGGTCGGCGAGCCGGGCTCGCACGTCGATCCGCAGGCCGTGCTGCGCCGGCTGGCCGCCGTGTGACCATGCGGGCGCGCGGCTCGATCATCGTCGCGGTGGCGGCGCTCGCGCTGGTGGCGGCGCCGCGCCGCGCGCCGGCGCAGTGCGAGGCGAACGCGTCGTCGTGCGTCGACTGCCACGAGGTGCAGGGCCGCCATCCGGTGCAGGACGACGGCCGGCCGTGGCACCGCGATCACGCCTTCGGCGACCTCTGCGTCGCGTGTCACGGCGGGGCGCCCGGCGCCACCAGCCAGGCGCTCGCGCACGCCGGCATGCGCGAGCCGCTCGCGGAGCCGGCGGCGGCGTGCGGAGGCTGTCACTCCGACGCGGCCGCCCGCGCCGATCGCTACCGCGCGATCGTGGCGGCCGGCACGGCGCCGACGCAGCCACCCACGGACGGCGCGCTCTCCTCGCCCCTGCCCGGCACCGAGCCGACCCCGTCGGCCTCCATGCCCGTGCCCGTGCCCGTGCCGGGGTCGCTCTCTCCCAGCCACGCCGCCGATCGCGCGCTCGCCGCCGCCAGCCTCCTGCTCGCCGCGCTGATCGCATGGGAGCTCATGCGTCACCGCAAGGAGCGCCACCCGACGCTGCTCGGCCGCCTGCGCGCCCCGCGCTGGAGCCCGTACGCGGCCGGCGCCGGCCTCGGCGTCGTCGTCGCGCTCACCGAGGGGCTGCTCCGCCGCCCGCTGTCGGCCTCGGCCGCGTTCGACAAGCTCGCCGCCTACCCCGGCCGCGCGCTCCTGCCGCACGAGCCGTACTACGCCGCGCACCTCATGACGCCCGGCATCACCTGGCCCGTCTGGCTGATGGTCGGCCTCCTGCTCGGCTCGTTCGCGTCGAGCCGGCTCGCCCACCAGGCGCACGCGATCTGGCTGCCCGACGCCGAGTGGATCCCGCGCTTCGGGCCGAGCCGCGTGCGCCGGCTGATGATCGCGTTCGTCGGCGCCGCGCTGGTCCAGGTCGGCGCCGGCATCGCCGGTGGCTGCACGAGCGGCCTCGCGATCTCCGGCGGCGCGCTCCTGTCGCCGGCGGCGTTCCTGTTCATGGCCGGCATGTTCGCCGGCGGCATGCCTGCCGCCTGGTGGTGGTACCGGAGGCACGGATGAACCCGATCGTCTCGGCGCTCGCGCTCGGCTTCCTGTTCGGCTGGTTCCTGCACAAGGCGGGGCTCACCCGCTACGGCACGATCGTCAACGTCTATCGCCTGCGCGACCTGACCGTGATCCGCTTCATGCTGGTCGCGCTCGTGGTCGGCGGCGTCGGCAGCCAGCTCCTCGTCGAGCTCGGCCTCGCCCACGGCCTGCCGGTGCCGCCGTTCCGCCCGGCCGCCAACCTCGTCGGCGGCGTCGTCTTCGGCGTCGGCATGGCGACCGCCGGCTACTGCCCGGGCACGGTCGTCGCCCAGGCCGGTGAGGGCCACCTCGACGCGTGGATCGCGGGCCTCGGCGGCCTCGTCACCGGCGCGATCCTGTTCGCGATGCTGCAGCCGCACGTCGTGCCGCCGCTCGCGGCGATGTCGTCCTTCGGCCGGGTCACGATCCCGAACCTGCTCGGCGCCAGCCCCTGGCTCGTGCTGGTCGTCTTCGCGCAGCTCACCGTGCTGCTGCTGCTGGCGCTCCGCCACCGCCACTGAGGCGCGCCTCCACCGCCGCGATCCGCCGCCAGGTCGGCACCACCGCGTCGGGCGCCAGCGACAGCGAGTCGATGCCGTGCTCGACCAGGAACTCGGCGAAGTCGGGGTAGTCCGACGGCGCCTGGCCGCAGATGCCGACGGTGTGGCCGGCGCGGTGGGCGGCGTCGAGCAGCATCACGCACGCGCGGCGCACCGCCTCGTTGCGCTCGTCGAACAAGGGCGCGATCCGCTCGGAGTCGCGATCGACGCCGAGCACGAGCTGCGTGAGATCGTTCGACCCGATCGAGAAGCCGTCGAACAGCTCGGAGAACCGGTCGGCGCACAGCACGTTCGACGGGATCTCCGCCATCACGTACCAGGCGAGGTCGCGCTCGCCGCGCCGCAACCCGGCCGCACCCGCGACCTCGAGCACGCGCGCGCCCTCGTCCGGCGTGCGGCAGAACGGGACCATCAGCTTCAGGTTGGTCAGCCCCATGTCGTCGCGCACGCGCCGCACCGCCGCGCACTCGAGGAGGAAGCCGTCCTTGTACTCGGGGTGGTAGTAGCGGCTCGCCCCGCGCCAGCCGAGCATCGGGTTCTCCTCGTGCGGCTCGAACGCGGCGCCGCCGACGAGGTTCGCGTACTCGTTGGTCTTGAAGTCGGAGAAGCGGAGGATCACCGGGCGCGGCCAGAAGGCGGCGGCGAGCACGGCGATCCCCTGCGCCAGCCGGTCGACGAAGAACTCGACGCGATCCGCGTAGCCGGCGGTCAGCTCGTCGACCTTGCGGCGGTCCTCGTGACCGAGCCGCTCGTGGCGGGCGAGCGCGAGCGGGTGCACGCCGACCCAGCCCGACAGCACGAACTCCATGCGGGCGAGGCCGACGCCGTGCGACGGCAACTGCGCCAGGTGGAAGGCCTGCTCCGGCTGCGCGAGGTTCATGAGGATGCGGGTGCGGACCGGCGGCATCGACGTGACGTCGACCTCCTCGACCTCGTGGTCGACGTGGCCGCGGTAGACGCGGCCGACCTCGCCCTCGGCGCACGACACCGTCACCCGCTCGCCGCCCGGCACGCGGGTCATCGCGCCGGCGACGCCGACGACCGCCGGGATGCCGAGCTCGCGGGCGACGATCGCCGCGTGCGAGGTGCGGCCGCCGCGCGCGGTGACGACCGCGGCCGCCTGCTTCATCACCGGCTCCCAGTCGGGGTCGGTGATCTCGGTGACGAGCACCTCGCCGGCGCGGAAGGCCGCGATCGCGCGCGGATCGGCGATGACGCGGGCCAGGCCCTCGCCGATCGCGCCGCCGATCGCGATCCCCTCGGCGAGCACCTCGCCGCCGCCGCGCCGGCGGAAGAGCCGCACGCGCGCCTGGGCGGCGCGGCCGGCGTGGACCGTCTCCGGCCGGGCCTGGACGATGAACAGCGCGCCGGTGAGGCCGTCCTTGGCCCACTCGAGGTCCATCGGCGTCGGCGCGCCGCGCGCCGCGCTGTAGTGGTCCTCGATCGCGATCGCCCACCGCGCGAGCGTGAGGGCGTCGTCGGCCGACAGCGACAGCCGCGCGCGATCGGCCGGCGGCGTCGGCCGCGTCACCAGCCGGCGCGTCTCGGCGTCCCAGCCGAGGAGCTGCTCCTTGCTGCCGGTGCGCGCCCAGATGAGCGGCCGGTGGCCGGTGCGCAAGGTCGGCTTGTGGACGACCAGCTCGTCGGGGCGCACCCGGCCCTGGACGACGCTCTCGCCGAGGCCCCACGCCGACGTGACCAGCACGATGTCGCGGAAGCCGGTCTCGGGATCGAGGGTGAAGATCACGCCGGCCGCGCCGAGGTCGGAGCGGACCATCCGCTGCACGCCGACCGACAGCGCGACGGCGGTGTGGGCGAAGCCCATGTCGATCCGGTAGCTGATCGCGCGGGCGGTGAACAGGCTGGCGATGCAGCGGCGGACCGCGTCGAGCACCTCGGCGTCGCCGCGCACCTGCAGGAACGACTCCTGCTGGCCGGCGAAGCTCGCGTTCGGCAGGTCCTCGGCGGTCGCCGACGAGCGGACCGCGACCAGCTCCGCCTCGCCGAGCTGGTGGTAGGCGGCGGTGATCTCGGCGGTCAGCTCGGGAGGCAGCGGCGCCGCCAGCACGAGGTCGCGGATGCGGCTCGCGCGCGCCGTCAGGTCGGCGACGTCGTCCTTGCGCACGCCGGCGAGCAGGTCGGCGATCGGCGCGTCGAGGCCCGCGCGGGCCATGAACAGCCGGTAGGCGTCGGCGGTGATCGCGAAGCCGTCGGGGACGGCGACGCCGAGCGGCCGCAGCTCGCGGATCAGCTCGCCGATCGAGGCGTTCTTGCCGCCGACGGAGGCGACGTCCTGCAGGCACAGCTCGGCGAACGGGCGGATCCAGCGCATGGCCGGTAGCGGGTGCAGGTCACGGGCCAGCCGCGGCCGGCAACGTGGGGCGCGCCGGCGGCAAACCGTGCGCGCGGGCCGCGGGCGACGCAGCGGGTGCGCCTCAGGCGGTGGTCGACAGCAGCCGCCGGGCGAGCAGCGCGGTGCCGACGATCTCGTCGACGGTGCTGCCGCGCGAGAGCTTGACGACCGGCCGCGGGTAGCCGAGGACGAACACGCCGTACGCGCGCGCGGGCACCAGCGTGCGGACGAGCTTGTAGCCGATGTTGCCGGCGTCGAGATCGGGGAAGACCAGCACGTTCGCGCGGCCGGCGACCGCGTCGGCGCCTGCCTGCTTGAGCCCGGCGACCCGCGCGTCGAGCGCGGCGTCCGCCTGCAGCTCGCCGTCGATCGCCAGCTCCGGCCGCCGCGCGCGCACGAGCGCCGTCGCGCGCGCGACCCGCTCGACGTCCGGGTGGTGCGCGCTGCCGTGGGTCGAGAACGACAGCATCGCCACCCGCGGCGTCACCTGCAGCAGCGACGCCGCGGCGCCGGCGGCGTCGATCGCGATCTCGGCGAGCTGCTCGGCCGACGGGCTCGGCGTCACCGCGCAGTCGGCGAACACGAGCGGCACCGGCTCCAGATCGAGGACGAACGCGCTCGACGGCGCCTGGCGGCCGGGCGCGAGGTCGAGGGCGAGCGCGCACGCCAGCAGCACCGCGTCGGTGTGGCTGCCCGCGCCGGCGACCACCGCGTCGGCGCTGCCCGACGCCAGCCGCTCGATCGCCGCGTACATCGGCCGCCGCAGCATCCGCTCGGCGACGTGCGGCTCGATCCCCCGGTGCGCCGCGATCCGCTCCACCTCGCCGGCGAACGGCACCAGCCGCTCCTCGCCGACCAGCTCGACCCCGTCGAGCGCCACGCCCAGCGCGCGGCCGCGGGCGCGGACCGCCGGCGGCTCGCCGATCACGATCGGCGTGATCGCGCCGGTGGCCGCCAGCTCGGCGACGGCCGCCAGCACCCGGTCGTCCTCGCCGTCGGTGAACAGCACGCGCGGACGCACGGACGACACGTCGGCGCGGAGCTGCTCGAGGAGCACGTCAGGCTCCGAGCGCGCGCTCGAGGTCGCCGACCGTCGACGCGCGCATCACCAGCTCGTCGGTGACGGGCGTCGCCAGCCGGTCCTCGAGCGCGACCGCCAGCTCGACGCGGGCGAGCGAGCGCAGGCCGAGGTCCTCGGTCAGCCGCGCGCCGTCCTGCACGCGCTCGAGCGGCTGCCGGCTGGCGCCGGCGATCGTGGCGCGGATGATCTCGCTGCGGGTCATCGCGGGCCTCCCTCGGGGCGGAACGCGATCACCGGCAGGTCGGCCGTCTCGAGGACGTCGAGCACCACCGGCACCGGCAGCTTCTCGTACAGCTTCGCCACCGCCTCCGGCGTCCCCTCGACGCCGCGGATGATCGCCTGCGTGAACAGCCCCTCGGCCAGCTTGATGTGGCCGTAGACGTACGGCGCCAGCTTCTCGAACCGCGGGTGCGGCGGCGGCGCCGCGCCGTGCGAGGCGAACACGAGCTGGCCCTTGCCCTCGAGCGTGACCTCGTCCCACTCGAACGACGCGCAGCTCTCGCACGCGGTCGTCATCGGGAACGTCAGGTGGTTGCACGCGCGGCAGCGGTGCGCGCGCAACGTGCCCAGCTTCAGCCCGTCGTAGTGACGCTGGATGATGGACTCGCTCATGGCTAGATTCCTTTCAGGACGAGCATGGTGCTGATGATCGCGTAGCCCTGCGTGCCGACGCCGGCGAGCTCGGGCCGCCGCTTCAACTGCCGCTTGCCCGCCTCGCCGCGCATCTGCAGCACCGCCTCGTAGGTGTCGGAGCCGGCGCTCGCCGCCCAGGCGTGGCCGAACGCGTGGCGTCCGCCGTGGGTCGTCATCGGCCGATCGCCGTCGAAGCGGAGCCGGCCCTCGAGCGCGGCGCGCGCGCCCTCGCCGGGCCGCAGGTAGCCGGTCTGCTCGGCGGTGCAGAGGCTCATGATGAACGAGCAGTCGTGGGTGTGCAGGTACTGCAGGTCGGAGCCGGTGACGCCGGCCATCGAGAACGCGCGCTCGATCGCGAGCCGGTCGACCTTCCAGTCGGTCGGATCGGCGTCGTACCAGGGCAGGTCGGAGACCGCGCTGCCGAAGCCGACCAGCTCCACCGCGCGCGAGTTGTCCTCGGCGAGGTCGGCGCGCGTCAGCAGGATCGCCGACGCGCCGTCGGCGGGGGTGACCACGCTGCGGATGCGCGCCGGCCACGAGATGAACGGGTTGAGCCGCGACCGCCAGAAGGCGGCGGCGTCGTCGAAGCCGTGGCGGCGCGCCTCGTCCTCGAGCGTCTCCTGGTTGAAGGCCTTCGGCGCCAGCGAGCCGTGCAGCCGGCGCGTCCGGCACAGCTCGAACATCGCGCGGTCGTACGTCTCGATGCTGAGGCCGTACTTCTTGCAGTAGGCCTGACCGAGGATGCCGTTGTAGGTCGAAAAGATCTCGTAGCCCTCGGGGACGGCGTACGCCTGGTTGCAGCACATGTCCGTCCACAGCCACATCTGATCGGTCGGGATCGGCTCGCGCAGGTACGGGCTCAGTCCCTTCGGCTGGTTGCGGGTCGCCTCGACGCCGAGGACGAGCGCGCTGTCGACGGCGCCCGACGCGATCGCCTCCGCCGCCAGGGTGACGCCGACGTTGGTCGTCGAGCAGGCTGCGTCGATGTGGACGCCCGGCCGGAGCTGGGTGCCGATCCACTTCGACAGGTGCGAGTAGGTGGCCGGCAGGTGGGCGCTCTGCGCCATCACGTTGCCGATGAACACCGCCTCGACGTCGAGCGGCGACATGCCCGCGTCGTCGAACGCCTCGCGGGCGGCGACCGCGGCGAGCTCCTGCAGGCTGAGGCCGGCGATCTCGGGTGTCGACAGCAGGTCGCCGAAGCGCGAGCAGCCGACGCCGGTGATGGCGACACGCTGATTGAGGCGTTTCCTGGTCATGCGAGTTCCCTCCGCGCGGCCGACACTGCAAGGCGCGCGCCGCCGCGGATCCACGAGCGGATCCGCGAGGAGACCCGGCCAGGGTCGGCAACGCTTGCTCGACGCCGCCCGGCGTCCGCAAGCGGTTCGCGATCGGCGGCGATGTCCGGGATCCGGACACGGCACGCGCGGTGCACCGACACCGCCCATGACCATCCTCGTCCTCAACGTCGGCTCGAGCTCGGTGCGTCACGCGCTGTTCGCCCACGGCGGCGAGCAGGTGCTGGCCCGCGGCCACGCGAAGGCCGCCGGCTCGGCCGCGGTGGTGGCGGCGGTGCGGTCGGCGCTCGCCCGCCTGCCGGTGCCGCCGACGGCGGTCGCCCACCGGGTCGCCCACGGCGGCGAGCGGCTCGTCGAGCCGGTGGTCGTCGACGCCCAGGTCGAGCACGCGATCGAGGCGCAGGTGCCGTTCGCGCCGCTCCACAACCCGCTCAGCCTCCTCGGGATCCGCGTCGCGCGCGAGCGGCTGCCGGAAGCGCCGCAGATCGCCGTCTTCGACACCGCGTTCCACGCGACCCTGCCCCACCACGCGTTCCTCTACGCGCTGCCGCGCTCGTACTACGAGGTGAACGGCATCCGCCGCTACGGCTTCCACGGGTCGAGCCACCAGCACATGACCGAGGCGGCGGCGCACCACCTGCGCGCCGACCCCGAGCGCCTGCGGCTGGTGACCTGCCACCTCGGCAGCGGCGCGAGCGTGGCCGCGATCGATCACGGCCGCTCGGTCGAGACGTCGATGGGCATGACGCCGCTCGAGGGACTCGTGATGCAGACGCGCTGCGGCGACGTCGACCCCGGCGTGCTCGTCCACCTCCTGCGCCACGGCCTCACCGCCGACGCGCTCGAGGAGCTGCTCGAGCGGCGCTCGGGGCTGGTCGGGCTGTCCGACGTCGACGGCGACGTCCACGCGATCCTGGAGGCGGCCGAGCGCGGCTCCGAGCACGCGCGCCAGGCGATCGCCGTCTTCGTCCACCGCCTGCGCAAGTACATCGGCGGCTACGTGGCGGTGCTCGGCGGCGTCGACGCGCTCGTCTTCTCCGGCGGCGTCGGCGAGGGCTCCGCGCAGCTCCGCGCCGGGGCGTGCGCGACGCTCGGCTTCCTCGGCGTCCGCCTCGACGAGGCGCGCAACCGGGACGCGAGGCCGCCGGAGCCGGGCGGCGTGGTCGAAGTCTCCGCCGACGACGCGACGGTGCGCGTGCTGGTCGTCCACGCCGACGAGGAGCGGGTCATCGCCCGCGCGGCCGCCCGCCTGATCGCGCGCGGCCTGGCGGGCGCGGACGCTCAGGGCCAGCTTCGCGGGTGACGCAGCGGGCGCTCGGGCCCGGCGGCGAACCGGCGGGCGTCCTCGGCGAAGCGGGCCAGCCGGGCCTCGACGAGGGCGTTGACGCTGCCCTCGGGGAACAGGCCGTCGGCGTCGCGCGCGCCGGCGGCGACGCCGGTGAGCAGCTCGATCGCCTCGTCGACGTCGGCGACCGCGTGCAGGTGGAACCGGCCGGCGGCGACCGCGGCCACCACGTCGGACCGCAGCATCAGGTGATCGACGTTGGCGCGCGGGATGATGACGCCCTCGCCGCCGGCGAGCCCGCGCTCGCAGCAGACGTCGTGGAAGCCCTCGATCTTCTCGTTCACGCCGCCGATCGGCTGCACCTCGCCGAGCTGGCTGATCGAGCCGGTCACCGCCAGCCTCTGCCGGATCGGCACCTCCGACAGCGCCGACACCAGCGCGCACAGCTCGGCGAGCGAGGCGCTGTCGCCCTCGACGGGGCCGTACGACTGCTCGAAGACGATCGTCGCCGACAGCGACAGCGGCTGGTGCGGCGCGTAGCGGCCGGCGAACAGCCCGGCGAGGATCATGACGCCCTTGGCGTGGATCGGCCCGCCCAGCTCGACCTCGCGCTCGATGTCGATCACCTTGCCGTCGCCGATGCGGGCGCGCGCGGTGATGCGCGTCGGGTGGCCGAAGGCGTGCCCGCCCAGCTCGACGACCGACAGGCCGTTGACCTGGCCGACCTTGTCGCCGGCGGTGTCGATCAGGATCGTCTCCCGGCGGATCGCCTCGAGCGTGCGCTCGCGGACGCGGCCGAGCCGGCGGCGCTGATCGCCGATCGCCTCCTCGACGTCGGCGGCGGTGACCGTCGCGCGCGCGCCGGCGGCGGCGGCGTGGTCGGCCTCTCGCATCAGGTCGCCGATCGACCGCATGTGGACCGAGAGCTTGCGGCCGTCGCCGGCGAGGCGGGCCGCGTGCTCGATGATCCGGGCGACCGCGCCGCGATCGAACGGGCGCAGGTGCTCGCGCGCGACCAGCCCGGCGAGCATCCGCGCGTAGAGCGCCTCGGCCTCCGGGCTGCGGTCGAGCGCCTCCTCGAAGTCGGCCATGACCTTGAACAGGTCGGCGAGATCCGGATCGGCGTCGGCGAGCAGGTAGTAGAGGAGCCGGTCGCCGAACAGGACGACCTTGAGGTCGAGCGGGATCGGCTCCGGGTCGAGCGAGGTCGTGGTCGCCAGGCCGATCGCCTGGCCCGGCGACTCGATGCGGAGCTCGCGGCTGCGCAGCGCCCGCTTGAGCGCGGGCCAGGACAGCGGCTGCTGCAGCAGGCGGGCGGCGTCGAGGAGCAGGTAGCCGCCGTTGGCGCGGTGGAGCGCGCCGGGGCGGATGAGGGTCAGATCGGTGACGAGCGCGCCGAGCTCCGCGACGTGCTCGACGCTGCCGATCAGGTTGGCGAGCGTCGGGTTGTC
>DASZXE010000376.1:0-2871 GCA_035546475.1 Kofleriaceae bacterium | reverse complement strand
ATCGGCGCGCGCGCCCGCGCCGTCGCCACCCGCCAGCCGCAGGTCGCCGCGGACGAGCAGCGCGTTGACCAGCGCCTCCTTCCACTCGATGTTGACCGGATCGGCGGCGACGATCGGTCCCGCGCCGGCGACCGCGGCGTCGGCCGCCGCCAGCGCCTCGTCGCGGCGGCCCTCGCTGCCGTAGATGCGCGCCAGCACGGTCTGCGACAGCGCGAGCTCGTTGCGCAGGCCCGCCTGGTCGGGGCTGGCGGCGACCAGCTCGGTGCGCACGTCGAGCGCGGTCACGCCCGCGCGGCGCGCCTCGTCGAGATCGCCGGCGGTCCACCGCGCGAGCGCCACCTTGCTGTCGGCCCACGCGACCATCCGCTGCCAGAGCGGGCTCGACGGATCGAGCGCCAGCAGCTTGCGCCGCAGGTCGCGCGACGCCTCGTACTCGGCGAGCGCGTCGGTGGTCTGGCCGCGCCAGAGCAGCGCGTCGCCGCGGCGGAAGTGCATGCGCGCGATGTCGATCTGCCAGCTCGTGTTCTTGTCGTCGGTGGCCGACAGCCTCGCGTGGTTGGCGAGCGCGTCGGCGAGCAGCTTGTCGGCGCCGGCGGCGTCGCCGCGGTCGATGAGCGCGTACGCCCAGTTCGACAGGATGATGCCGCGGTCGCGCCGCCACGTCGTGTTGCCGGCGTCGCGGTGGAGCAGGCGGTCGATCACGCCGAGCGCCTGCTCGTACGTCGACAGCGCGCTGCCGATCTTGCCCAGCTCGCGCTCGAGATCGGCGACCTGCACGCGCGCCCGCTCGAGATCGAGCTGGCGGTCGGTGTCCTCGGGGTTCGCGGTCACCAGCGCCGCCCGCAGCGCCTCGCACGCGCGGTACTCGGCGAGCGCGCCCTGCGAGTCGCCGCGCGCCTGCAGCGTGCTCGCCAGCTTGAGGTGGCTGGTGGCGAGATCGGCGGACGCCTGCGCGTCGTCGGGCGCGGCGTCGACGACCTGCTGGCGCGCGGCCTTGGCGGCGGCGTAGAGCTGGCCGGCGGTCGCGAGGTCGCCGCGGTTGCGGCTGAGGTCGGCGATGAGGTCGCGGGCGTCGGCGCCGCCGAGGAGCGCGGCGCGATCGGCCGGCGCGAGCGCCAGCACGTCGTCGAAGCGGGTGAGCGCCTCGCGGTACGTCTCGACCTCCGCGTTGTAGTCGCCGCGCTCGTGCTGGACCCGGCCGATCTCGACGAGGATGTCGGCGAGCGCGCGGGTGTCGGCGATCCGGCGCGGGCCGATCGTGCGCGGCACGAGCGCCTCGAGGCGGGCCTGGGCGTCGCGCAGCGCGGCGAGCGCGTCGTCCTGCGCGCCGCGCACGCGGTCGGCCTGGCCGAGGGTCAGGAGCGCGGCGGCGAGGTGCTCGGCGTCGTCGTCGGTGATGCCGCCGGGGAGCTGCGCGAGCGCGAGGTAGTAGTCGCGCACCGCGCCGCCCATGCCGGTCAGCAGGTCCTTGCGGCCGATCGCGCCGAGGCGCCCCTTCATGTCCGACATCAGGAAGTCGACCACGCCCTCGGCGGCGGCGCGGCGGCGATCGGCGAGCACGCGCTCGGCCTGGGCGCGGTCGCGCTCGGCGACGATGCGGTGGATCGCGAACACGCCGCCGGCGACGAAGCCGCAGAGCGCGATGGCGGCGATCGCGACCGCGGCGCGGTGGCGACGGACGAAGCGGCCGACCCGCTCGCGCACGGTGTAGCGGTGGGCGGCGACGAGCTGGCCGGTCTGGAAGCGGCGCAGCTCCTCGGCGAGCGCCTGCGCGGTCGGGTAGCGCTCGGCCGGCTCGTGGGCCATCGCGCGGACGACGATCGCGACGAGGTCGGCGGGCGCGTCGCGCACGCGCCTGGCGAGCGGGACCACCTTGCCGGCGATCGCGGCGGCGATGACGTCGGTGGCGGTGGTGGCGGCGTACGGCGGGGCGCCGGCGAGCAGGTGGTAGAGCATCGCGCCGAGGCTGAAGACGTCGGCGCGCTCGTCGACGAGGTCGCCGCGCGCCTGCTCGGGCGGCATGTACGCGGGCGTGCCCATGATGGCGCCGGCGACGGTGAGGGTCGCGCCGCTCTCGCCGGGGCGCGACGACGCGGCGCCGCGCTGCGAGGAGGACGGCCCGCCGGCCTCGGAGGCCTCGGCCGCACCGGGCTTGCGCGCGCGGCCGCGCCGCATCGCGCTGGCGAGCGCCGGGTCGCCACCGGCGGCGCCCATCTCCTCCTCGCCGGGCGCCTCGAGGTCCTTGGCGAGGCCCCAGTCGATGACGACGATCTCGCCGAAGTCGCCGACGAGCACGTTGGCCGGCTTGAGGTCGCGGTGGACGACGCGCCGCGAGTGGGCGAAGGCGATCGCCTCGACGGCGGCGGTGATCGTCGGCAAGAGCGCGAGGCGGGCGGCCAGCGTGGTCGCCTCCGCGATCACCTGGTCGAGCGGGCGGCCGGCGACGAGCTTCATCGCGTAGAACGGCTCGCCCGAGGGCCAGCGGCCGGCCTGGTAGACCGGCACGATCGCGGGGTGCTGGAGGCGCGCCGTGATGAGCGCCTCGCGGCGGAAGCGCGCGGCCTGCGCCGGATCGGGGTGGAGCAACTCCTTCAGCGCGACGGGGCGGCCGAGGACGCGATCGTGAGCGGCGATGATGCGGCCCATGCCACCGCGGGCGACCTCGTGATCGGCGACGTACTGGCCGGGATCGACGAAGGGGAGCGGATCGTCGTCGGGGAGCGACGAGGCGGGCAGGGTGACGGCGCCCGAGTCGGTGGGCGACGCGCCGGCCGCGCCCGTGCGGGTGGGCGGCGGCGGCGTGACGGCGGCGCGCTCGACGGACGGCGGCGCCGGCAGCGTGGCGTCGGGGGCGAGGGTGCCGATCGGCCG
>DASZXE010000375.1:0-1686 GCA_035546475.1 Kofleriaceae bacterium | reverse complement strand
GACCAGCGCGTCGCGCGCCGCGAGGTCGCCGCGCAGCTCGATCCGGTCCAACCGCTCGGCGTGGCCGACGTAGGAGATCGTGACGTCGTAGTGCGCGCTCCAGAAGAACGGCGCCTCGCGGAACGGCTCGGCGAAGCCGAGGATGTTGCGCGCCGCGGCCTGGCCCTGCCGCTCGGCGACGACCCAGTGCTCGACGCGGATCGAGCCGCCGTGCGGATCCGGCCAGCGCGCGATGTCGCCCGCCGCCCAGATGCCCGGCGCGCTGGTCGCCAGGTACTCGTCGACGACCACGCCGCGGTCGACCGCCAGCCCCGCCTGCTCGGCGAGCGCGGTGGCCGGCCGCACGCCGACGCCGACCACGACCAGGTCCGCCGTCAGCCGCGCGCCGTCGTCGAGCACCGCGTGGCCGCCGTCGACCTTCGCGACCGTCCGCCCGAGGTGGAAGGCGACGCCGTGCGACTCGTGCAGCTCGCGGAGGAAGGCGCCGAGCTCCGGGCCGAGCACCCGCACCAGCGGCTGCGCCTCGGGGGCGACCACGTCGACCTCGACGCCGCGCGCCCGCAGCGACGCCGCCACCTCGAGGCCGATGAAGCTCGCGCCGATCACGACCGCCCGCTTCGCCCCGTCAGCGGCCGCGAGGATCGCGCGGCTGTCGGCGAGCGTGCGCAGGTAGTGGACGCCGTCGCCGAGGCCCGCCAGCCGCACCGGCTCCGCGCCGGTCGCGAGCAGGAGCGCGTCGTAGCCGCGTCGCGTGCCGTCGGACAGCGCCACCGTCTTTTCCGCCGGGTCGATCGCCTCGACGCGGACGCCGGCGACGACCTCGAGGTCGCGCTCCGCGTAGAACGCCGCGTCGCGCAAGGGGATCCACTCCTCGGGCGCGTTGCCGGCCAGGTAGTCCTTCGACAGGTTCGGGCGATCGACCGGGCCCGCCGGATCGGCGCCGATCATCGTCAGCGGGCCGCGGTAGCCGAGGTCGCGCAGGCGCTCGGCGGCGGCGTTGCCGGCGGCGCCGGCGCCGACGATGACGATCCGCTCCGGCGAGCGCGGCGGCGCCGGCCGTGGTCCGCGCACGAGCTTGTCGGCGACGACGACGCGGTCGCCGTCGCGGGTGACGCGCCAGCACGCCACCGGCGACAGCGCCGGCGCGCCGACCGCGTCGCCGCTGGTGACGTCGAAGCGCGCATGGTGCCACGGGCAACGGACCTCGCGGCCGACCACGCAGCCCTCGGCGAGCGGTCCGCCGTAGTGCGTGCAGGTCGCGCCGATCGCGAAGACCTCGTCGCCGCCCGCCGGGCGCACCATCAGCACCGCCTCGCCGCCGGCGTGGCCGAGCAGCGAGCCGCCGGCCGGCAGGTCGGCGAGCGCGACGCCGTTCGCGAGATCGGGACCGGTGAGCGGGGCGGCTTCTCCCATCCATCCACTCTACCTCCGCCCTCCGACTCGCCTTTCGCCCTTTCAGGGCGCGGCGAGTCAGATCGATCCCAAGGGGCTGCACCCCTCCCTACCGGCGGAGCCGGTAGGGCACCCACCCCGCTTTCGGCCACATCCCTCGGCCTGCCGGCGCGACCGTGTCGCGCGATCCACGTCTCGTTGGGCCACGACCAAGATGGTCACCCGCTCCTCGATGCCCGAGCGCTCGGGGCTTCAGTTCGCCGGCGTGGGGCGGCAGACGCCGATCCCGAGCGG
>DASZXE010000374.1:0-8412 GCA_035546475.1 Kofleriaceae bacterium | reverse complement strand
ATGCCCGACGACACGATGGCCGACCTGCGCGTGCGCTACCGGCCCGGCACGATCCGCGGCACCCGCACGCCGCCCGAGCCGGTCGGCGGCGCCAGGCCGGCCCGCGCGCCCGCCCCGCCGGCGTCGACCGCGGCGCCGCCGCCGATGCACCCGGACCTCGGCCTCCTGCTGTCGACGTCCGGCTCGACCGGCAGCCCGAAGCTCGTGCGGCTGTCGCGCGCGGCGGTGATCGCCAACGCCCGCTCGATCGCGGAGGCGCTCGCCATCGGCCCCGGCGAGGTCGCGCCGACCAGCCTGCCGATCCACTACAGCTACGGCCTCTCGGTGCTCACCAGCCACCTGGCCGCCGGCGCCACGATCCTGCTGACCAACGACGGCCTCCTCACCGAGGCCTTCTGGACCGCCGCCCGCGCCCACCGGATCACGTCGCTCGCCGGCGTCCCGTACTCGTACCTGATGCTGCGCCGCATCGACCTCGCGAAGGTCGCGCCGCCGACGCTCACCACCTTCACGCAGGCCGGCGGCCGCCTCGAGCCGGTGCTGGTCCGCCAGTACCACCGCATCGCCAGCGAGCGCGGCGGCCGCCTCCACGTCATGTACGGCCAGACCGAGGCGACCGCGCGCATCGCCGTGCTGCCGCCGGAGGAGCTGCCCGCGCGGGCCGGCTCGGTCGGTCGCGCCATCCCCGGCGGCACCCTCGCGATCGACGTCGACGGCACCGAGTACGCCGCGCCCGGCGACGTCGGCGAGATCGTCTACCGCGGGCCGAACGTCATGCTCGGCTACGCGCTCGACCGCGCCGACCTCGCGCGCGGCGACGACCAGGCCGGCGAGCTCCGCACCGGCGACCTCGGCTACCTCGACGTCGACGGCTTCCTCTGGATCACCGGCCGCTCGCGCCGCATCGCGAAGGTGTTCGGCCTCCGCCTCAACCTCGACGAGGTCGAGGCGCTCGCCCGCGCCGCCGCGCCGGGCCTCGAGGTCGCCGCCGTCGGCGACGCCGACCGCGTCGCGCTGTTCGTCGTCGGCGCGGCCGCCGAGCAGCTCCAGGCCGTCCGCCAGGCGGTCGTCGGCCGCCTCGGCATCCATCCGTCCGGGGTAGTGGTCGGGTCGCTGACCTCGATGCCTCGCCTCGCCAGCGGCAAGATCGACTATCGTGGCCTCGAGGTCCCGTCGTGAGCCAGGATCCGAGCGCGCCCGGTGGCGACAGCGCACCGGCCGAGCCTCCGTCGCCCGCCGACGAGCTGCTCGCCGCGCCGCTCTACGGCCTGACCCAGGGCGACAAGGACGCCCGCCTCACCGCCGCGCTCGCCGCGTTGACCCGCCACCACCGCGCCCACTGCCCGGCCTATCGGCGGATCACCGATGTCCTCGCCGGCGGCGAGCGGCCGTACCAGCGCGTCGCCGACGTGCCGTGGCTGCCGGTCGGCCTGTTCAAGAGCCACAGGCTCGTCTCCGTCCCCGACGACGAGATCACGACGACGCTCACGTCGAGCGGCACCACCGGCCAGCGCCCGAGCAAGATCTACCTCGACCGCCACACCGCCGCCCGCCAGAGCAAGGCGCTCGCCCGCATCATGAGCGAGCTGCTCGGCCCCCGCCGGCTGCCGATGATGGTCGTCGACACCCGCGCCGTCCTCGACGACCGCACCGCCTTCTCCGCGCGCGGCGCCGGCGTGCTCGGCATGATGACGTTCGGCAGCCAGCCGCTCTTCGTGCTCGACCGCGACCTCCAGCTCGACCTGCCCGCCGTCGAGGAGTTCCTCCGCAAGCACGGCGACGCGCCGTTCCTCGTCTTCGGCTTCACCTACATGGTGTGGAGCTACTTCTACCAGCCGCTCGCCGAGCGCGGCCTCGACCTCTCCCGCGGCATCCTCGTCCACTCGGGCGGCTGGAAGAAGCTCGTCGAGCAGTCGGTCGACAACCCGACGTTCAAGGCCCGGCTCGGCGCCGCCACCGGCCTGCGCCGCATCCACAACTTCTACGGCATGGTCGAGCAGATCGGCTCGGTCTTCGTCGAGGGCGAGGACGGCCTGCTCTACCCGCCCGCGTTCGCCGACGTCGTCATCCGCGATCCGATGACGTTCGAGGAGATGCCGACCGGCAAGGCCGGCGTCGTGCAGACGGTGAGCGCCCTGCCCACCAGCTACCCGGGCCACTCGCTCCTGACCGAGGACCTCGGCGTCGTCGAGCGGGTCGACATCGACGTCTGCGGCCGGCTCGGCAAGGCGATCCGGATCATCGGCCGGGCGCCGCGCGCCGAGCTGCGCGGCTGCAGCGACACCCACGCGGCCGAGGTCGGCGCGTGAACGTCACCGTCCGCGTGCCGGCCGCCGGCGTGCAGCCGCTGGCGCCGCTCCTCGCCCGGCTGGTCGACGGCCCGCGCGGCGAGCCGTTCGCCGACGACGTCGTCGAGCTGTGCAGCCGCTTCGCCCAGCGGCTGATGGCCGACCCGGTCGCCCGCGTCCACCCGGAGCTGATGACGCTCGGCTTCTTCATGCGCAAGACCGAGCTGATGCGGATGAAGCGCGAGTTCGAGGCGGCCGCCCGCCCCGACGTCGTGCGGGTGCCGCACGGCCTCGTCTTCCACGTGCCGCCGGCCAACGTCGACACCCTGTTCGTCTACTCGTGGCTGTGGTCGGTGCTGGCCGGCAACTCGAACCTGGTGCGGCTGTCGAGCCGCGGCTCGCCGGTCACCGACCACCTGTGCGACCTGCTCGGCGGCGAGCTCGACCGCTCCGACATGGCCGGGCCGCGCGCGCGGGTCGCGATGATCCAGTACCCGCACGACGACGCGATCACCGCGGCGATCTCGGCGCGCGCGATGCTGCGGGTCATCTGGGGCGGCGACGCCGCGATCGCCGCGGTCCGCCGCGCGCCGCTGCCGCCGTTCGCCCGCGACCTGACGTTCGCCGATCGCTGGTCGCTCCTCGCGCTCGGCGCCGAGGCGGTCGCGTCGCTGCACGACACCGGCATCGAGCAGCTCGCCGACCGCGTCTTCAACGACGTCTTCTGGTTCGATCAGCTCGGCTGCGCCTCGCCGCGCCTCTGCCTGTGGATCGGCGACCGCGCGCAGGTGGCCGCCGCCCGCGCGCGCCTGTGGCCGGCGGTGGCGCAGGTGGCGGCCGGCCGCGGCTACCGGCCGGAGGTCTCGGCCCGCCTCGGCCGCGAGCTGTTCATCCACCGCGCGGTGCTCGACGGGCCGGTGATCGGCCGCACCGACTTCGGCCCCGCGCTCGCGGTGCTGCGCGTCGATCGCCTCGACGGCCTGCGCCGCGACCATCCCGGCATGGGCCTGCTGTTCGAGGCGACCGCGCCGTCGCTCGCGTCGATCGATCGGTTCGTCGACCGCAAGGATCAGACGCTCACCCACTTCGGCCTGTCGCGTCAGGAGCTGCTCGGCCTCGCCGAGCGCCTCGCCGGCCGCGGCATCGATCGCATCGTCCCCGTCGGCCAGGCGCTCCACCTCGCGCGCTACTGGGACGGCTACGACCTCGGCGCCGAGTTCGTCCGCAACGTCCACGTCGTGGTGGGATAGGCCCCACACGAGGCCTCGGACACCCGAGGCCTGGTCGACCGCTCGCGCCGGCGCTCGCTCGTGGTCGGCTGACGCGAAGCCGCCACGATCGCGGGGGATCCTGCGCGCCGGGGCCGGGAAAATTTGATATCCCCGGATTCATGAAGCGCACCTCATTCGTCGTCGCCCTGCTGTTCGCCGCGGCCTGCGGTGGCAAGAAGACGCCGGTCGTCGAGCCGACGCCCGGCTCCGGCTCGGGCTCGGTGACCGAGGAGGTCCCCGGCGCCGTCGTCGATCCGTTCGCGCCCGGCGCCGTGACGCAGGACCCCGCGCTCGAGGCGCGGAAGGCGTTCCGCAACCCGGGCGGCATGTGGATGCCGCGGCAGATGGCGCAGCCGCCCCACGCGGCGATCCTCGCCGGCATGGGCGTGAAGGTGCCGGCCTCCGCGCTGGCGGACCCGCTGGCGGCGCCGCTCGACGCGGTCGTCTCGCTCGGCGGCTGCACCGGCTCGTTCGTCTCGCCCGACGGCCTGATCGTCACCAACCACCACTGCGTGCAGGGCGCGCTGCAGATCAACTCGACGCCCGACAAGAACTACGTCGAGACCGGCTTCCTCGCGAAGACCCGGCCCGAGGAGCTGCCGGCCGGCCCGGCGCAGAAGGTCTCGGTCGCCCAGGCGTTCACCGACATCACGTCGCAGATCCGCGACGGCCTCGACACGATCAAGGATCCGATCGCCCGCACCAAGGAGCTCGAGAAGCGGCAGAACGCCGCCGTCGCCGCCTGCGAGAAGGACCGGCCCGGCATCCGCTGCGACGTGAAGAGCTTCTACCGCGGCAGCGAGTGGCAGCTCATCGAGTACCTGGAGATCCGCGACGTCCGCCTCGTCTACGTGCCGCCGCGCTCGGTCGGCGACTACGGCGGCGAGATCGACAACTGGGCGTGGCCGCGCCACACCGGCGACTGGTCGTTCTTCCGCGCCTACGTCGGCAAGGACGGCAAGGTCGCCGACCCGTCGCCCGACAACGTGCCGTACCACCCGAAGGCGTTCCTCAAGGTCGACCGCGACGGCCTCAAGTCGCACGACTTCGTCATGGTCGCCGGCTACCCGGGCCGCACGACGCGCATCACGACCTACGACGAGGTCAAGTTCGACGTCGACTGGACCTACCCGTACGTCATCTCGCTGCTGCAGCAGCGCTACGACCTGCTGCAGGACATGGTCGACGGCAAGACGCAGGTGCCGGCCGACACCAAGCTCAAGGCGGGCGTGAACAAGCAGTTCGTGCAGAACGGCCTGGAGAAGTACCAGGGCGTGCTCGCCGGCCTGCAGAAGGGCGACATGATGGCCCAGAAGAAGGCCATCGACGACAAGGCGCGCGCGTGGCTGGCGCAGCCCGGCCACGAGGCCGACGCCGCCGCGGTCGCGAAGATGGACGCGATGATCGCCGAGGACCACAAGACCGCGCGCGCCGACTTCGACTTCGCCCAGACGGTCGGCAGCTCGGCGCTGCTCGCCACCGCCGTCTCGTTCGTCCGGCAGGCGGACGAGCGGACCAGGCCGGACGCCGCCCGCAAGCCCGGCTACCAGGAGCGCGACCTGCCGCGCAAGATCGCGAGCCAGAAGCAGTTCGCCAGGCAGTTCGACCCGATCATCGATCGCGCGACCCTGCGGCTGTCGCTCGTGCGCGACCTCGACCTGCCCGAGGCCGACCGCCCGTGGCTGGCGACGATCGTCGGCGCCAAGAAGGGCGCGAAGATCGACGAGAAGATGATCGACAAGGCGCTCGACGCCCTCTACAAGGGCACCAAGCTCGCCGACGAGAAGACCCGCCTCGACCTGCTGCAGAAGGCGACGCCCGCCTCGCTCAAGGCCAGCAAGGACACGATGGTGAAGCTGGCGGTCGCGCTGTGGCCGACGGTCAAGCAGAAGGACGACAAGGACGACCGCGAGGAGGGCGACGAGCTCCTCCTGCAGAACCACTACGCGGAGGCGATGCGGCAGTCGCTCGGCGGCAACCTGCCGCCCGACGCCAACAGCACGCTGCGCGTCACCTACGGCACCGTGCGGCCGTTCGACAGCGGTGGCCGGCCGTTCACCGTGCTCTCGGAGATCCTGGCCAAGGACACCGGCAAGGATCCGTTCGACGCGCCCAAGGCCGAGCTCGACGCGATCAAGGCCAAGACCTGGGGGCCGTACGCGTCGCCCGAGCTCGGCGAGGTGCCGGCCGACTTCATCGCCGACCTCGACATCACCGGCGGCAACTCGGGCTCGCCGGCGCTCGACGCCGACGGCGAGCTGGTCGGCCTCGCGTTCGACGGCAACATCGAGGGCGTCGCCTCCGACGTCGTCTTCAACCCCGACACGACGCGCACGATCATCGTCGATGTCCGCTACATGCTCTGGTACATGGACCTGCTCGACCAGGCCGACAACGTCCTGACCGAGCTGGGCGTCACGCCCAGCATGTAGTCATCGCCGTGACGCGGCCGTGACCGACGGCGCGCTCCGACACGATCCGTCCAGGAAGGTCCCCGCCCGGGGACCTTCGTCGTTCCGGCGCTTGCGCGCTCGCGCGTGCATCCGCATGTATGCTGCCAACAGGCGATGAGCGACGCCCCGCACTCGCAGCAGAAGGTCGGCCGCGGCCTGGCCTGGATCGGGGCCGCGAGCTCGATGGTCGGGATCCTCGACTTCGTCGCGCTCCTGCTCATGCTCGGCCTCTGGATCCCGTCGAAGCAGTACGGGATCGCGACCAAGGCCGTCTGGCTGTTCCCGATCCTCGACATGGCCACCGACCTCGGCCTGTCGGGCGCCGTGATCCAGAAGGACTCCAACGACCCCGACAAGATCTCGTCGGTGTTCTGGATGAACCTGATCATGGCGACGTTCCTGTTCGTCGTCCTGGTCGCGACGTCGCCGCTCATCGCGTCGTTCTCCGGCCACGCGGTCGTCGGCTACATGCTGATCGCCTACGGCACCAAGCTCCTCTGGCAGAACATCTACTTCATCCCGGTCGCGCTGATGCGCCGCGAGCTCCGCTTCAAGGAGCTGTCGATCATCCGCATCTTCGCCAACGTCGCCGAGTTCGCCGGCAAGGTCGGCTTCGCGGCGGCCGGCTTCGGCGTGTGGGCGTTCGTCCTCGGGCCGCTCTGCCGCGTGCTCGTCACCGGCATCGGCGCCCAGCTCCGCCACCCGTGGCGGCCCAAGGCGGTCCTCAAGTGGCGCGACGTCCGCGACTACGCCTCGTTCGGCATCAAGTCGTCCGGCAGCCAGATCCTCTACTACTTCTACACGAACGCCGACTACCCGGTCGTCGGCTACTTCTTCGGCGACGCCGCGCTCGGCCTCTACCGCATGGCGTACGAGATCGCGCTCGAGCCGGTGCGCGTGATCGCCAACGTCGTCATCGACGTCGCCTTCCCGACCTTCGCCCGCCTGCGCCACTCGACGTCGCGGCTGACCGCGCAGTTCCTGACCTTCACCCGGCTCAACCTGATCACGGTGATGACGTACGCCGCGCTCATCTTCGTCGTCGCCGACGACCTCCTGCGGGTCGCGTTCCCCAACTACGTCGGCGCCGAGACCGCCGTGCGGATCCTGTGCGTGGTGGCCATCTTCCGCTCGGTCGGCTACGTGATGCCGCCGCTGCTCGACGGGCTCGGCCACCCGGAGCGGACGTTCCGCTACATGGCGACCGCCGCGCTCGCGCTGCCGGTCGGCTACATCGCGTTCGCCCACGTCCTCGGCGCCCACCTCGGCTACCTGTCGGTTGCGGTCGCGTGGGCCGTCTGCTACCCGATCGCCTTCGCGGTGCTGGTGTGGATGGCGCTCGACCTGATCGACCTGTCGCCGCTGACCTACCTCCGCGCGGTGATGGGCATCATGCTGTGCATCGTCGCCAGCGGCGCCGCCGGCTACGGCGTGCGCTGGCTCGTGCGCGACCTGCCGATCGCCGTGCGGATGGGCGCGTGTACCGCCACCGTCGTCGGCCTGGTCGGGCTCCTGCTCGCGTACACGCAGGGGCTCAGCCTGCGCACCGCGCGGAAGGCGATGCACGGCCAGCCGGAGCCGGCCGCCGCCGAGCTCGCCGCGGACGCGGCCGCGCCCACGCCCGCGCCGCCCGCCGACGGCGAGGCGCCGCCGCCGGCGTGATCACGATGGCAGGAGCCGCGGCTCGGCCCCGCGCCGCCGCAGCTCGGCGAGCTGGCGGCGCAGGCGGACGTGCTCGGGGCCGACGACGGCCAGGGTGACGACGCCGCCCAGCAGCATCGTCCCGTAGATGAACAGGTACAGGTCGCCGATGGCGAGGAACAGCGAGCCGACGTTGATGAAGTCGCGCCGGATGATCTGCGAGATCGCGACGCCGACCTTGCGCAGCCACGGCGGCAGGGACGACGCGGTCGGCGGCGGCCGGCGCAGCGCGGGGCCGCGCGCGTCCTCGACGAGCTCGAGCCGGCCGGCGTAGTGCTGGCTGTTGCCGGTCTTCGAGACGACGACGAGGAAGTAGTAGATGACGTAGATGAGCAGCACGTAGGAGGCGACGCCGACCCAGATGCTCGGCACGACCCAGCCAGCGCCGGGGCGGCGGTGGTGCGTGTGGAGGCCGATCGCGATGAAGTACGCGGTCGTGGTCGCCTCGTCGATCAGCGTGTCGAGCCAGGCGCCGATCGGCGAGAACTGCAGCTTGAGCCGCGCGATCTCGCCGTCGCAGCCGTCGATGAAGCCGGCCAGGAGCACGAGCGCGGCGCCGAGCCAGAGGCCGGTGTAGTCGCCGCGGGCGGTGAGCCAGCAGCCGATGCCGCCGAGGATGCCGACGAAGATCGACACCTGGTTCGGCGTGATCGGCGTGTGGACGAGGACGCGGGTCATGACCCGCGACACCGGGCGGTA
>DASZXE010000373.1:0-2630 GCA_035546475.1 Kofleriaceae bacterium | reverse complement strand
CGACGCGGGCGCCGAGGACGTCGCGCCGGCGGCGTGGGCGGCGCTCGACGCGGCGCCGCGCTTCGTGTCGGAGCTGGGCGACCTCGAGCCCGACCCCGACGCGTTCGCCGAGCTGGTGAAGCTGCCACGCGGCAAGGGTCTCGATCAGCTCTTGCCCGCCGACGACTGGTACGACCTGCGCGACGCGCTGCGCGGCACGATCCGCGAGGAGGAGCTGGCCCGCGTGCGGCCGTGGTACGCGATGACGCTGCTCACGCGGCACGCGACCGGCCACGCGGTGCCGGGCATGGACGTGCTGCTCGCGGACCACGCGCACGCGCGCCACCTGCCGATCGACCACCTCGAGACGTGGGAGGAGCAGATGCCGCTGCTCGCCGGCGCGGTCGGCGTGGCGGATCTCGCGGATGCGATCCACGCGCGCAAGGCGATGCGGTGCCAGCTCGCCGCGACGCGGGCGGCGTACGTCGACGGCGAGCTGGCGGTGATGGAGCAGGTGTTCGACGTCGATCCGACGGGGACGATGCTCGCGCCGCGCAACCATCGCTGGCTGCCGCGCATCGAGGGCTACCTGGCGAGCGGCGGCGCGTTCGTGGCGGTCGGGATCGGCCACCTGCTCGGGCCCGAAGGGCTGCCCGCGCTGCTCGCCGCCGACGGCCTGCGCGTCGAGCGCGCGGCGCGCTGACCGCGGTCGCGCGTCGAGCGAGACGATCGATCTCGACGGCGTCGAGCGGCGTCCGACGTCGTGCGGGCCGCGGCGGTTGGCGATCGCGGCCGGCGGCGCGGGCGCGATCGGGGCGGTGATCGCCGACGGGATCGCGGCGCGCGCGAAGCGGTGAACTCGGCGAGATCGGCACGGTCCGACCGCCGATCGTCAGAGCCGGGTCTTAGGTGTCCGGACCATGCTCGCCATGTACAAGCGATGGAAACCAGATTCCAACCGCCACGATTTTCGTTTCCTTCACTCGTGTTCGTCGGGGACGCGATTGACGCTGGTCGGGCCGATGACCGCCTCGAGCAATCCACCCGACCGGCCGCAGGAGTCGACCGATCGCGAGGTCGAGCTGCCGCTGGCGCGGCCGGCGGGGCCGATCGTCGAGCTGCGCGCGGTCGACGCCGACCTCGCGTTCGATCTGACCCGGCGGCCGGCGGTCTTCCACATCGGGCGCGAGCCGGGCGGCGGCGACCGCGCCGAGGTCGATCGCGCCGCCGACGTGCTGGTGCCCGCGCGCTACCGGCAGACGTCGATCCGCCACGCGCGCGTCGAGCGCGACGGCGATCGGCTGCACGTGATCGACGTCGGCTCGACGAACGGCCTCGAGCTCGGCGGGCGGCGGCTCACCGAGGCGTGGCTGTACGCGGGCGACGTCGTCAAGCTGGGCAGCCTGCGGCTGATCGCGCTCGACGAGCGCCTGCGGCTGATGGTGCCGCACCTGGCGTGGGTGCTCGGCGGCGGGCGGCACGCGGCGATCGCCGCCGCGCTCGAGGCGGTCGCCGACACCGAGACCCTCGTGCTGCTCGGCCCGCCCGGCTGCGATCAGGAGCGGCTCGCGTTCCAGGTGCACGACACCTCGCCGTGGTCGGCGTACCCGTTCGTGAAGGGGACGGTGGCCGGGCTCGCGGACGCGCCGGCGCCGGGGCCGCACGGCACGCTCTTCCTCGATCTGGTCGGCGCGGGGCGGCTGGCGGGCGACGACGCGCGCGCCTGGTTCGACGCGCGGCGCGGCCTGCGGGCGGTGGTGGCGGCGCTCAGCACGCACCAGCTCGATCAGGTGCTGGGCGGGCGGATGATCGGCGCGCGCGTGATCGAGCTGCCGCCCCTGGCGGCGCGCGCGGCGGAGGTGCCGCAGCTCCTCGGCCGGCTGCTCGCCGAGGCCGGCGTGGCGGGCGGGCTGGCGGCGCTCACCGACGTCGAGCGGCGCGCGCTCTGCTCGCGGTCGTGGCCGGGCAACCTCGAGGAGCTGCGCGCGGCGGCGGCGCAGCTCGTGCCGTACCTGACGTGGGGCGGGGTCGCGCGCGCGGCGCCGCACGCGGGGCTGACCCGGCAGGGCTACGCGAAGTCGCTGCGGAAGCTGCTGGGCGAGCGGCTGCGCACGCGGCGCGGCGGGCGGTGGAAGCGAGCGGGAGGCGACGATGGCGGCTGATCCGACGGTGTGGCTGCGCGCGTTCGCGACCGCGACCGGCCCGCTGGTCGACGCGGGACCGCCGGCGCCGCCGGGGACGCGGCTCGGCCGCTACGTGCTCGAGGAGCGGCTCGGCGTCGGCGGGATGGCCGAGGTCTACCGCGCGCGGGCCCGCGGCGCGCACGGCTTCGAGCTGCCGGTCGCGATCAAGTGGATCCGCCGCGGCATCGTCGAGCGGCGCGACGTCGTCGAGATGTTCGTCGCGGAGGCGCGCATCTCGACGAGGCTGCGCCACCCGAACATCGTGGCGGTGACCGACTTCGACCGCGACGCCGAGGGGCGGCTCTACCTGGTGATGGAGCTGGTGGACGGCATCGACCTGGCGGCGCTGGCGGCGACCGGGCCGCTGCCGGCGGGGGTGGTCGTCCACGTGGCGACCGAGCTGGCGCGCGGGCTCGGCTTCGCCCACGAGCTGCCGCCGGCGACGGAGGCGCGAGAGGCGCGGGAGGC
>DASZXE010000372.1:0-6689 GCA_035546475.1 Kofleriaceae bacterium | reverse complement strand
CGCGGCTGCGCCGTCGAGGATCTCGACCTGGCGGCGGTGCGGCGCGCGATCGCCGCGGTCCGCTTCGCGCCCGCCGACGTGCTCGCCGAGCGGGTCACCGCCGCCGAGGCGGCCCTCGCCGCGCTCGCCGCGGTCACGCCGCCGGCCGGCGCGCACGCCGGAGGTGCCTCGTGATCGCCGCCCGCACCCACAAGGGCGCCCGCGCGCTCGCCGGCGCGCTGCTCTACCTCGACGACGCGCGCGGCGCCGCGATGGGCGAGGTCGTCGACGTCCATCAGGCCGGCGCGCCTCCGCGCCGCGGCCAGGTGATCGACGCCGGCACCGGCGTCACCGTCATCCAGCTCCTCGAGGATCCGATCGGGCTCGCCCCCGCCCGGGTGTCGATCACGCTGACCGGCGCGACCGCCGAGGCGACCGTCGGCCGCGAGCTGCTCGGCCGCACGCTCAGCGGCGTCGGCGCGCCGCTCGACGGCCTGCCGCCGCCGGTCGGCGAGGCGCTGCGCCCGGTGTGGGGCGCGCCGATGAACCCCGCGCGCCGCCGCCCGCCCGCCGACTTCATCGAGACCGGCGTGTCGGCGATCGACGGCCTCGACACCCTCGTCCGCGGCCAGAAGCTGCCGGTCTTCTCGGGCGCCGGCCTGCCCGCGCTCGACCTCGCCGCCGACATCGTCGAGCACGCGCGCTGCGCCGGCGGCGAGCCGTTCGCGGTCGTGTTCGCCGCGATCGGCATCACCGCGCGCGAGACCCGCCAGTTCGTCGAGCGGTTCCGCGGCAGCGCGGCCCTCGCCCGCACCGTCTTCTACCTCAACGAGACGCGCGACCCGACGATCGAGCAGCTCCTCACGCCGCGCTTCGCGCTCGCGCAGGCCGAGCACCTCGCGTTCGACTGCGGCATGCACGTGCTGCTGGTGATGGCCGACATCGCCCACTACTGCGAGACGCTGCGGCAGGTGGCCGCCGCCCGCGACGAGGTCCCCGGCCGCCGCGGCTACCCCGGCTACATGTACACGGACCTGGCGACCCTGTTCGAGCGCGCGGGCCTCTTGCAGGACCGGCCCGGCTCGCTGACGCAGCTCCCGATCCTGACGATGCCCGACGACGACATCACCCACCCGATCCCGGACCTCACCGGCTACATCACCGAGGGGCAGGTCGTCCTGTCGCGCGAGTTGCACGCGCAGGGCCGCTTCCCGCCGATCGACGTGCTGCCCTCCCTGTCGCGGCTCATGAACGCCGGCATCGGCCAGGGCAAGACGCGCGGCGAGCACCGCCGGTGGGCCGACCAGCTCTACGCGAGCTACGCGCGCGGCCGCGAGGCGCGGATGATGGCGACGATCGTCGGCGAGGCCGGCCTCGGCGACGCCGACCGCCGCGCGCTGGTCTTCGCCGATCGGTTCGAGCGCGAGCTGATCGACCAGGGCCGCGCGCGCCGCACGATCGGCGAGACGATCGCGATCGGCTGGCGGCTGCTCGAGAGCCTGCCGCGCGACGACCTCGAGCGGATCGACGACGTGACCTGGGCCGCGCGGCCGCGCGCGGAGGAGGCGCCGCGGTGAGGACGACCGCCGCCCCCACCCGCGCCGAGCTCCTGCGCGCGCGCCGGCTGCTCGCCCGCGTCGGCAAGGGCGCCGCGCTGCTGCGGCGCAAGCGCGAGGCGCTGGTCCACGAGCTGTTCCCGCTGGCGCGGCCGGCGACCGAGGCGCGCCGCGCGATCGCCCAGGCGGCGGGCGAGGCGTACGAGGTTGAGCTGGAGGCGCTGGCGCTGCACGGCGAGGCGGAGGTCGCCGCCACCGGCTGGCCGACCCGCGAGCTGACCGTCGACGTCACCGTGCAGCGGCTGTGGGGCGTGACGGTCCCGCGGCTCGGCACGCCGCCGGCGTGGGCGCGCGGGCTGTCGGCGCGCGGCACCGCGCCCGCCGCGACGCCGCCGACGATGTTCGAGGCGGCGAACCGGTTCGAGCGGCTCGCCGCCGAGCTGCTCGACGCCGCGACGCGCGAGCTGCACGTCCGCTCGCTCGGCGACGCGCTGGCCCGGACGTCGCGCCAGCTCCACACGCTCGAGCAGCGGGTCGCGCCGGCGTTGCGCGATCGCATCGCCTCGGTCGCCCGCGCGCTCGACGAGCGCGAGCGCGAGGAGCACACCCGGCTCCGCCAGCTCCGCCGCCGCCGCGGGTAGCGTGGTCGGCGCTCAGCCTCGCCTTTCCGCCCATTTTCGCGATGCTCGTACATCAGGCATCGAGGAGCGGGTAACCATGTTGGTCGCGGCCCGACGGGACGTGAATCGCGCGACACGCGAAGCGGGGTGGGTGCCCTACCGGCCGCGCCGGGCCGCGCCGGTAGCGCCGGTAGGGAGGGTGCAGCCCCTCGGGATCGATCTGGCTCGCCGCGCCCTGGAAGGGCGAGAGGCGATCAGAGCCGGTCGGCCATCGCCGCCAGCGCGCGCAGCGTGTGGACGTCGCCGTCCGCCTCCGGGATCGTCGCGACCGCCACGCCGCCGGGCAGCGCGTCGGCGAAGCGCGCGAGCGCGACGTCCTCGGCGGCCACCGCCGCCCGCGCCTCGTCCCACGCGCCGCGCAGCCAGCCGAGGTCCTCGGCGGACGCGCCGGCCTCGGCCAGCGAGGCGAGCACGTCGAAGACCGCGTCCTCGTCGGCGGTCCAGCGCGGCTGCGCGCGGTTGAGCACGATCGCGCCGAGCGGCGCCGCCGCCTCGTTCATCTGCGCCGCGAGCACGCCGGCCTCGGCGACGACCAGGTCGCGCGGCCCGGCGACGAGCACGAAGCCGGCCTGGCCGCCGTGCAGGAGCGCGCGCGCCCGCCGCGCCCGATCGGCGGCGACGTCGACCATCGTCTACGCCGCCACGAAGAAGGCCGACAGGTCGCGCAGCGTGCTGGCGCCGGTCGCGTGCTCCATGCGGCGCAGCACGAAGCGGCCCAGCGTCCCGGCGATCGCGGCCGGCCGCGCCAGCGCCGCCACCACGCCGCGCTCGAGCAGCGGCGCCAGCCGCGCCGGCGCCGACAGGAAGTCGAGCGCGTGCGTCGCCGGCGGCGTGTCGAGCACGACGAGATCGTAGCGGCCGGAGTCGGCGAGCCGGCAGGTCTCCTCGACCGCCATGTACTCGGCCGAGCCGGAGAACGACGTCGACAGCGCGTGATAGAACGGGTTCCCGATCATCGCGGCCGCCGCCTCGGGCGGCGCGTGCCGGCGGACGAAGCCGTCCCACGCGTGCTTCTGATCGAGCATGCCGGCGTCGAGCGAGCCGCGCAGCGACAGCCCGGCCGCCGCCAGCGCCGCCACCGGCACCGGCTCGCCGTCGTGCGACAGGGCCGACAGCCCGAGCGCCCGCGCGAGCGCCCGCGCCGGATCGATCGTCAGCACCATCACCCGCCGCCCGCGTCGCGCCGCGGCCAGCGCGATCGCCGCCGACACCGTCGTCTTGCCGACGCCGCCGGTGCCCACGCACACGATCAGCCGCCGGCCGTCCACCAGCTCGCGGATCGCCGTCATCGCGCTGCTTCCCCGACGGCCGCGGCGAGCGCGGCGGCCTGATCCAGCCCATCGGCGACCCACAGCCGCGGCACGCGCACCGTGGTCACGCCCGCCTCGGCCTCGAGCGCGGCGATGCCTCGCTCCTGGATGCGCTCCCACGAACGGGCGCGCGCGCCGATCCCGGCCAGCGCCGCGCGGGCGTCGAGCCAGGCGACCCGCTCGGCGTGAGCCGGTGGCGCGGTCAGCTCGTGCACGCGCGCGATCGCGTCGTCGATCGTCGGCGGCGCGACCGGCCGGCACTGGTTCACGATGACCGCGCCGACCGGAAGCTTCAGCTCGCGCAACGACGCGATCACCTGCGCCGCCTCGCGCAGCGGCAGCTCCTCGGGCGTCGCCACCAGGTGGACGGCGCAGCGGCGCGGGTCGCGCAGCAGCTCGGCGTTGACCTCCGCCTCGCGGTGGACGAGGCCGGACTTGAAGGTCGACGCGGCGGCCTGCGGCATCCGCAGGTGCTCGAGCGCGTGGCCCGAGGCGCCGGCGTCGACGACGATCGCGTCCCAGCGCGGGCGCAGGCCGTCCTTCTGCAGCACGAGCTCGTCGCGGATCTTGCCGATCACCAGCAGCTCGCGCACGCCGGGCGCCGCGGTCACGAAGCCGCGGTAGAGCGGGTGCTGCATCATGTGGCGGCCGAGGCGGCCGAGGTGCATGCGGCGCGTGAGGTACTCGCCGAGCGCGGCGGCGCCGTCGAAGTAGGCGAGCGACACGCCGGGCGCCGCGGCGACCCGCACGATCGCGCCGGCCTCCGGCGGCTTCGTGCCGAGCACCCGGCAGAGGCCGGCGGGCGACGCGCCGAGCTCGAGCGCCAGCACCCGTGCGCCGCGGGCGGCGAGGTCGAGCGCCAGCGCGGCGGCGATCGTCGACTTGCCGACGCCGCCCTTGCCGGTGACGTAGTGGAGCGTACGAGACGTGCGCATCGGTCGAGAGGCAGCTTCTGCAAGGCGCGGCCCACGCCGGAGGGCCTCGTGCAGCGCGCGAGGCGGCGCAACGCGCAAGCCGCGCGGCTGGAGGCGCAGGGCCGGCAACCTCTTCGCGACTTCCAGCGACCGGCGCGCCGCCGCCGCGCGAAGGCACGGACTGGTCGGTCCGCACGGTCCGTCCACGCCTTCTGCACGAACGGTCCGGCGCGACGGACGTTCACGCCTCACGAACCGCGGTCTCGCGCGCCACCCCGCGCCGCGTCGGGTGATCGACCTCGCGGCGCCATGTTCGCTGGTGCACCGCTCGCGCCCTTCGGGATACCATCCGGCCGATGGGAGCCCGTGCGGCAGTCGCTTGCCTTGTCCTCGGTATCGCCGCCTGTGGCGGCAAGCTCGACCTCGACATCCCCGCCGACGCTGCGATCGATGCACCGCCGCCGCCTCCTCCGGTGGTGCCGGTCGCGCACGTGCACTCGTGGCCCGGCATGGGCGTGCAGCTCGTCGTGGAGGTCCCCGACCGGGTCACCGCGGAGGCGCAGGGCGGTCTGCCGGAGGCCTGGCTCGAGACCGACGGCGGCCAGCGGATCGACGCGCAGGTCGCGCCGGCCGGCGTGACGACCGGCAGCACCGCGGTGCTCGTCCTGCCGTCGCCGGATCCGACGATCCACGCCGCGCGCCTCGCCGCCGCCGATCAGCTCCTCCAGAAGCTGCCGGCGCAGGAGCGGGTCGCGCTCTACGCGGTCGAGGCCGATCACGCGGTGCTGCTGTCGGACATGCAGATCCCGCGCGAGCACGCGCGCGCCCGGCTGGCCGAGCTGGAGCCCTCGTCGTCGACGAACGCGGTGATCGCGCTGCGCGAGGTCCGCGGGGCGCTCGACGGCCTGCAGAGCGCGTTCGGCGACGACGGCCGCGCCGCGATCGTCGTCGGCGAGGCCGCCGAGGACGATCCGCCCGAGGTCCGCCGCACCGTGCAGGTGCTGTCGATGACCGGCGACGGCGATCCCGCCGCCGCCGCCGCGTCGACGGTCGCCCAGCTCGCCGCGCGCCGCGCCGCGCTCGTCCGCATCGGCGCCTGCCCGACGTTCGCCGAGAACGAGCCGTTCGAGCTGCACCTCGGCAGCGGCCACGCCGACGACCTGTTCGCGCCGGAGGTGATGGACCACGTCGCCGGCGAGCCGTGCGACGCCGCCAAGGCCGCCGCCGACGACTACCCGTACCCGTCGGAGATCGACCTCACCTTCACGCCCGAGCAGCGCGCCGCCTACGATCAGGCCTTCAACTCGCAGAACGAGAACGTCGACTGGCAGGGCTCGATCAAGCTCGGCGTCGGCACGCCGATCGCGTTCACCGGCCACCTGCACGGCCAGGGCACGCTCGGCTGCGCGCGCAAGAGCTACAACGTCGAGCTCGACGACGGCAAGCGGCGCCGCTTGATGCCCGGCCTCGCCGGCGACCAGATCCTGCTGGTGTCGATGTGCGAGGACGACTCCTACTTCGGCCAGGTCTTCGCCGACCGGCTGATGGCCCGCCTCGATCTGTTCAAGCCGAGCCTCCGCTTCGTGAAGCTCACGATCGACGGCGTCAATCGCGGCGTCTACCTGCTCATGGACCAGCCGGAGCACTCGATCCGCGACAACGGCCTCGGCATCGAGTCGGTCATCCGCCGGCGCTACGACATCGACAACCAGCCGGCCGAGGTCAAGTACCCGACCGATCCGGCGATCGCCGCGACCGAGGCCTCGTACTTCGAGACGCTCGGCGACTTCGCGATGACCGGCCCGCCCGACATGCTCGACGGCGAGCTCGGCCGGCGCATGGACCTCGACGGCTACCTCCGCCTGCTCGCGATCTACAGCCTGCTGCAGAACGGCGACTACATCGACGAGTACTGGTTCTTCGGCTCGCAGGAGCCGGGCGGCGAGTACTACCGGATGATGGGCTGGGACACCGACGACACCTTCTCCGCCTGCCACGGCGGCGGCGGCCGCGGCATCGTCGATCGCTGCATGCTCACCTACTGCGCCGAGGCGGAGCTCGATCACTCGCTCCTGCGCTCGCCGGCGATCTACAACCGCTTCCTGCTCGGGATGGACCGGGTGCTGACCGAGATCACGCCCGAGCTGATGATGGCGACGATGGCGCAGGTGAAGAGCGAGCTGTGGGCGGTGCTCGACGACGACGCGACCGCGCAGGCGCTGGTCGAGATCGGCTCGCCGGCCACCGTCG
>DASZXE010000371.1:0-3245 GCA_035546475.1 Kofleriaceae bacterium | reverse complement strand
GCGAGGACGAGGGTGATGTCGTCCTTGCGGACGGCGTCGCCGAAGTAGGCGGCGGCGTCGGAGACGACGGCGTCGCGGATCTCGGCGGCGTCGAGGGCGGCGGCCCGGCGGACGGAGGCGCGGAAACGCTTCTCGCCGTATTCCTCGCCGGTCTCGGACTCGCACTCGACGATGCCGTCCGTGTACCAGACGAGGAGATCGCCGGCCTGCAGCTCCGTCGTCTTGAGCTCGTACGTCGAGTCGGCCAGGTCGCCCAGGCGGTTGCCGCGGATCATCAGCGAGCCGAACTCGCCGCCACCCTCGGTCGCCCGGTAGAGGTACGGGAAGTTGTGGCCCGCGTTCGCGTACGTGATCGTCCGCTTCGCGGTGTCGATCACCGACGCGAAGCAGGTCATCACGAACTTGCGCTTGGCGCTCTGGTAGATGGCCGAGTTCATGATCTCGAGGAGCTTCGCCGGGTCGACGTCGTCCTTCGCCTCGCGGCGCGCGACGTCGCACGCGGCCTTCGCCGCCGCCGTGATCATCGCCGACGGGACGCCGTGGCCGGTGACGTCGCCGATCACCACCAGCAGGCGGCCCTCGGTGAGGTCGTGCCACGTCCACCAGTCGCCGCCGCAGGTCGACGCGGGCTGGAAGTAGCCCGCCAGCTTGAGGTTGCCCTTGTCGATCGGCTCGTGCGACGGGACCAGCGTCTCCTGGATCGCCCGCGCGACCTCGAGCTCCTTCTCGAGCGTCGCCTTGTCGGCGGCCTGGGTCAGCAGGACCGCGATCTGGTCGGCCATGTAGTTGAAGTTCTCGCCGAGCACGCCGATCTCGTCGGTCGACGTCACGTCGACGCGCGCGTTGAGGTCGCCGCGCGCGATCTGGTCGGCGCGCCAGGCGAGGCTCTTGATCGGCTTCGAGATCTGCAGGCCCTGGAAGATGGCGAGCAGGGTGCCGATGAGTACGAAGAGGATACCGACGCCGGCCGTGCGGACGACGGCCTTGCTCGCGGCCGCCTTCTTGTCGCGCGCGCTGTCGCGGGCGAACTTCTCGACGGGCGACAGGTCGTAGCCGAACACGACGTAGCCCTGGCGGTTGTCGCCGGCGGTCGGCGCCGCGGCGGCGGCGGCGGTCGGCGCGACGTTGATGAAGATCGGCGCCGCGAAGACCTCCATGCGCGGCGCGCCGTCGGTGGCCGGCAGCTCGACGTCGACGAACGGGTTGGTCACGCCGTGCGCGGCGCGGTCCTGCCAGGTGGCGAGCGCCTTCGTCCACGAGGCGTGCGTCGGCGGGACGTGCATCTCGGCCGGGTAGCCGCCGCGATCGCAGGTGTCGCCGCGCCGCTGGCAGAAGGCGATGAGCTGCTGGTCGCGGCTCACCACGTAGATGAGGCTCAGGCCCTCGTCCTGCTTGAGCGTGTTGCCGACGAGCTGGACGATCTCGGCGTCCGCGTTGTCGATGAGGAACTTCTCGAGCGCCTTGCTGAAGATCTGCGTGGTCAGCGCGCCCTTGGTCTTCACCGATTCCTGGAAGGTGCTGATCTTCTCGCGGGCCGCGCGGTCGTAGGCGTCGCGCAGGTTGCACGTGTTGAGAGCGCCGAACCCCACCACCGTCAGCAGGATGAGGGCGGTGGTGGTCAAGATCATCTTGACCGAGATCGCCAGGCCTTTGCGGGTCGCCATCCGCGCAAAATGGTACGCCCGCTCCGTCGACGGGGGCAAACTCCGGGGGCCCGGATGCGGCGCTCGCTCACGCGCGCGGCGTGAAAACGATGCGCTCGGCGCCGGTCTCGGCCCAGGCCTGCTCGACGTCGGCGAGCGGGACCGCCCGCGCGCCGATGGTGAAGGTCCCGCGGGTCAGCTCGCCGATCAGCGCCGGCAGCTCGGCGACGATGTCGCGCGCGTCGACCGAGCCCTGGCCGCTGCCGACGAGCTGGAGGCGCGCCGCGCGCAAGGCGGCCGACGGGATCGAGGCGGCGGCGCCGGCGACCGAGCCGATCTCGATCCAGGTGAGCGGCTTGCCGCGATCGGCGCGCGCCTGGACGATCGCCGTCATCGCCGCCGCGGTCGGCGGGCCCCACAGGAAGTCGAGGACGACGTCAACGGCGGCGGCGGCCTCGGCCAGCCGGCGCGCGACCTCGTCGGGCGGGCCGGCGAGCGAGACGGTGGCGGCCGCGCCGAGCGCGGGCAGGCTGGCGAGGCGGGCGGCGTCGCGGCCGGCGGCGACGACCCGCCGCGCGCCGAGGTGGCGGGCGACTTCGACGGCGAGCCGGCCCGCGCTGCCGGTGGCGCCAAGGACGAGGACGTCCTGGCCGGCCTCGAAGCGGATGCGGCGGCGCAGCGCGATCCAGGCGCCCATGGCCGGGTTGGCGCCGGCGGCGGCGGCGATCGGGTCGCTGTCGTCGGGGAGGACGACGCTGCGCCGCTCGTCGATGACGGTCTGCTCGGCCATCGCGCCGAGGCGGACGTCGGGCAGGACGAAGTAGCGCAGGCGGCCGGCGGCGTCGCGGCCGACGCCGTCGATGCCGGGGACCATCGGCAGCTCGCCGGCGCCGGTGTAGTGCGAGCCGTCCGCCTGCGACCGCACCCGCGGATGGAGGCCGGCCGCCAGGACGTCGACGACCAGCTCGTGAGGACGGGTGGCGAGCGGCGCGGGGACGTCCTGGTAGCGGGGCGGAGCCTCGAACGAGGTGACGACGGCGGCCTTCATGGTGGGGTCTCCATATGTTCGTAGTACGAACTATTTAGTTTGCATCGCGAACCTTGTCAAGTAGGCTCGGACGATGGCGACCTCGAGGCCGGGCGCGCAGGCGCCGGCGACCGCGACCGACGGGCTGATCGACGCGCTCGCCCAGGCGGCGTTCGCGGTGATGGCGGTGCTCCACCAGGTGGCCGCCGCGCACGACCTGTCGCTGACCCAGCTCCGCGTGCTGGGCATCCTGCGCGACCGCCGGCTGCGGATGTCGCAGCTCGCCGGTCACCTCGGCCTCGAGCGATCGACGCTGAGCGGGCTCGTCGACCGCGCGGAGGCGCGCGGGCTGATCGCGCGGGTGGCGAGCGACGACGACCGCCGCGCGGTGGAGGTCACCCTGTCGCGCGCGGGGCAGGAGCAGGCGGGGCGGCTCGCCGCCGAGGTGCGGCGCGCGCTGGCGCCGCTGACCGACGCGCTGAACGATGGCGAGCGCGCGCGGCTGCGGGTGCTGCTCGAGCGGATGCTCGGCGGGCCGGGGCCGGGGCTCGCACCGGGGTCGGGCGCGGCGGCGG
>DASZXE010000370.1:0-7934 GCA_035546475.1 Kofleriaceae bacterium | reverse complement strand
CCGGGCGCGCACCCGCGCCCGCGCCGCGCTCGCGGGCCGCGCGCGAGCTGGTCAGGCGGACGACCCGCTGGGCCAGGCTCTCGGCGGAGATCGGCTTCGTCAGGAAGTCGTGGGCGCCGGCGCGCACCGCCGCCTGCGCGCGGTCGCTCGACGCGTACGCGCTCATCACCAGCACGTCGAGCGCCGGCCACCGCCGCGTGATCTCCGCGCAGACGTCGATGCCGCTCGCGCCGGGCAGGTGGACGTCGAGGAGCACGAGGTCGACGCCGCCGCGCTCGAGGCGGGCCAGCGCGTCCGGCGCGCCGAAGCAGACCTCGGCGCCGATGCCGGCCCGCACGAGGCCGTCGCGCATCGCCCGCGCGGTCAGCTCGTCGTCGTCCACGACCATGGCGAGCGGCACGTCAGCCATATTGCCCTACCCGAGGCGATCTGGATCGTTTCGATCTCCCATCGATCACCGATGCTTGGGTGTCCCATGGAGTTGGCGCCAGCGCATGTCTGCCCTACCGCCTCGATGTCGGTGACGCGCTCACGCGGGCTTCCGTCGCTGGCCCGCGCCGTGCTTGGGCGTGCGGGCCAGTGGCGTGGATCCTGATCGCGGAGACGGACGACGACGAGCGGGGGCTCGCCGGCATGCTCGTCCGCGCCGCCGGCCATCACACCGTCGAGGTGACGTCCGCGGCGGAGGCGTTCGACCGCCTCGACCGCCTCGACGACGATCGCTTCGACCTCGTCCTGCTGGGCGACGGCCTCGCCGCTCCCGGCTGCGTCGAGACCTGCCGGGCCCTGCGCACTCACCCGCGCGGCATGAGCGTGCCCGTCGTGTTCATGACCCGGTCTCCCGACTCGATCCTCGCGGACATGATCGCGGCCGGCGGCGACGACATCGTCACCCGCCCTCTCTACGGCCTCGACCTGGAACATCGCATACGCCTCGCGCTCGCGGTGAACGACGCGCGGCGCGGCGAGCGCACGACCAGCGAGCTCCTGCTCCGCCGCTGCGAGGAGCTGGCCCGCAGCGCCGCGCAGAAGGAGGCGCTGATGGAGTTCCTCGTCCACGACCTCAAGAGCCCGCTCACCAGCGTCGCCTTCACGCTGCAGGAGCTGCTCGGCCGGGGTGTGCCCGACGCCTACTCCGTCCCGCTTCGCTCCTGCCTCGCCGCGACCGACAACGTCGGCCGCATGGTGATGAACCTCCTCGACCTGTCGACGGCGCGGCCGCTCGAGGCGCGGCCGGTGAGCTGTCCGATCGACGGACTGTTCGCCCACCTCGCCGACAGCTTCGCGCTCCGCCTCGAGGTCCGCGGCGTCACCCTCCACACCCGCGCCGCGATCACCGACCTGTGGGCCGACCGCGAGCTGCTCCGCCGCGTCGCCGAGAACCTGCTCGACAACGCGCTCCGCTACACGCGCGGCGGCACCGCGATCGAGCTCGACGCCGACGCCGACGACGACGGCGGCGTGCTCACCGTGATCGACCGCGGCCCCGGCGTGCCGGCGCCGCACCGCGAGCGGATCTTCGATCGCTTCGTCCAGCTCGACCCGTCGGCGTCGCAGCGGGCCAGCCGCGGCCTCGGCCTGGCGTTCTGCCGCCTCGCCGTCGACGCGCACGGCGGCCGCATCGCCGTCGACGACGCCCCGGGCGGCGGCGCCCGCTTCCGCGCGATGTTCCCTGGCCCGGTGGGGCGGCGATGCTGACCGACCGCGAGGTGCTCGACAGCCTGTCGACCGGCGTGCTGGTCGCCGGTAGCGACGAGGTCACGCGCCACGCCAACCCGGCGGCCTGCCGCATGCTCGGCCGCGCCGCCGCCGCCTGCATCGACCAGCCGGTCCCGCTCCTCCTCGGGATGAGCGCGTCGCTGCGCGATCACGGCCTCGACGAGATCGACGCCGAGCGCCGGCTCGCCCTCGAGCTGCCGGTCGGCCCCGCCGGCGCGACCTTGCGCAACGTCGGCGGCTGCGGCTTCGTCTGCCTGTTTCGCCCGAACGACGAGGGCCGCGGCGCCGACCGCCGGCTGCAGGACGCCGAGCGCGAGTCGGCGATCACGGCGATGCTGGCCGCGTTCGCCCACGAGGTGCGCAACCCGCTGGCCGCGATCACCGCCGCCGCCGACATGCTGCGGGCCGACCTGCCGCCCGGGCCCGCCGACGCGCACCTCGCGATCATCGACCGGCAGATCCGCCGCCTCGCCGCGCTCGCCTACACGCCGTTCGCGCTCGGCCTGCCGACGACGACGCAGCGCGTGCAGTGCACGGTGACGCACCTGGTCACCGACGCCCTCGCGATCGTCGCCGCCGACGCCGCCAGCCGCAAGGTCGAGCTGCGCATCGAGCTCGACCCGGAGCTGCCGCGCGTCACCGTCGGCGAGCGCGAGCTGGTCGACGCCCTCGCCGCGCTGCTCGAGAACGCGATCGCGGCGTCGCCGGTCGGCGCCGTCGTCCTGCTCGCGGCCCGCCCGCTCGCCGACGACGACGCCCCGCTGCGGCCGCGCGTGCTGATCGAGATCAGCGACCGCGGCGCCGGCATGGCGCCGGCCGAGATCGCCGAGGCGCTGCGCGCCTTCCACCCGACGCGGCTGGCGTCGAACGCGACCGGCCTCGCGCTCGCCCACCGCCACATCCTCGACAGCGGCGGCCGCCTCGCGATCAGCGGCGGCGCCGGCCGCGGCCTGCGGGTGCGCGTCGAGCTCGCCGCCGAGGCGCCGCGGTGACCGGCGCCGGCCCCGAGCAGTTCGTGGTGGTCGACGACGAGGAGGATCTCCTCCGCTCGCTGGCGACCGCGCTGCGCCGCGCGCGCCCGGTGGCCGAGGTGCGCGCCTTCTCCGATCCGGTGCGCGCCGCCGATCACCTCGACGCCGCCGCGCGGGTCGACGCGCTCATCACCGACATCCGCATGCCGAAGCTCGACGGCATCGAGCTGCTGCTGCGCGCGCGCCGGCGCCGGCCCGGCCTGCCGGCGGTGGTGATGACCGCCTTCTCGTCGCCGTCGCTGGTCTCGCAGGTGTCGTCGTTCGGCACCGTCGAGTACCTCGACAAGCCGTTCTCGGTGGCCGCCTTCACCGCCGCCGTCGAGCGCGTGCTGCGGACCGCCGCCGCCGGGTTCGCCGGCGCGCTCGCCATCGAGGGCCTGCCCGACCTGATCCAGCTCTGCGCGTTCGCCAGCACGACGAGCGCGCTGCGGATCGCGCACGGCGCCGGCGAGGGGGCGATCTGGTTCGAGCGCGGCCTGGTCGTCCACGCCGAGCGCGGCGAGCTCGAGGGGGTCGGCGCCTTCTTCGACATCCTGTCGTGGAAGGGCGGCGAGTTCTCGGTCGAGCGCGGCGCGGTCGCCCGCAAGCGGACGATCGTGCAGAAGGCGACCGAGCTGCTGATCGAGGCGCTGCGCCTCCAGGACGAGGCCGTGCGATCGGACGCCCAGGCTGGCCCGATCGCCGCCGACGAGCTCGACGTCGACCTCGACCTCGAGCTCCCCGAGTACGACGACTCCGCCGGGGCCGTGGAGCCGTCGCAGCCTGAACCCCCGGCCCCGAGCCCACGCGAACCTCAGGAACCCAAGGAGAGTCCCATGGCGATCAACGTGCAGAACAACCTCGAGCGGCTGCGCTCCGTCGACGGCTACATCGGATCGGCGCTCGTCGACTCCGAGAGCGGCATGACCCTCGGCCTCGACGGCGGCGGGGTCCACCTCAACCTCGAGATCGCCGCCGCCGGCAACACCGAGGTCGTGCGCGCCAAGCGCAAGGCGATGAAGGCGCTCGGCCTCAAGGACGAGATCGAGGACATCCTGATCTCGCTCGGCAAGCAGTACCACATCATCCGTCCGCTCCGCGGACGGCCCGGCATCTTCTACTACGTCGCAGTCGACCGCGCGCGCGCCAACCTCGCGATGGCGCGCATGAGCATCGCGGAGACGGAGAAGGAGCTCGTCCTCTGACCGGCCCGGGCGGGCGCCGCGCTACTGCCTCCAGACGGTGAAGACCGCGTTGTACCCGTAACAGGCCTTGTAGCCGCTGTTCGGATACGGGTAGTCCGAGGCGGCGCAGTGGCCGTCGCACGGCGCGTTGTAGCCCCACGGGTTCACGTACGGGCGCTGCGAGGTGTCGTAGCCGATGCGGCCGGGCACCGTGTTCACGTCGAAGTCGCGCCCGTTGCAGTAGTACATCGTCGGCGGACTCTTGAAGATGTTGCCGAAGAACGAGCCCTCCTGGTTCGGATACGACGGCGACAGCGCCCAGCCGATCTGCGGCTGGTACGACGGATCGGCGACCACCCACAGCGGGATGTGGACGCCCGCGGTGTTGATGTGAGCGACCATGCAGGCCGACACCCACTCCTGGCACTTCTGATCGCACTGCCCGGTCTCCCAGCCGGGCGCGACGCCGATGGCGCCGGTGAACGTGTAGGTCGTGCTGCCGACGGTCTTCTTGATCGAGTGGCCGGCCGGCAGCGCGCAGCGCACCAGGTACGACAGCGTCGTACGGCCGGCCGCGGTGGTGACCAGCGCGCCCGAGCTCGACAGGCCGTTCTGCGTGTTCAGGCCATTCTGGGTGTTGAGTCCATTCTGGGTGTTGAGCCCGTTCTGGGTGTTGAGCCCGTTGATGGAGGAGAGGCCGTTGGTGGTGGCGAGCTCCTGCACCGACGACGACAGCTCGGGATCGGGATCCTGGCGGTCGACGCACGCCGCGCCGAGCACCGCCAGCCATGCACAGGTTGCGACCTTGAACAGCTTCATGAATGCCCGACTCGGCCGATCCACCCCGGGGGGTGAGGTCCCGCCGGGGTAGTGCAAGCGCTGCACGATCACGCGGCCCGGCCGAGCGGCACGTGCGCCGCGGCGGCGGCGGCGGCGGCCGGCCGCGGCAGCGACAGGACGAAGCAGGCGCCGGCCGTCACCTGCTCGTCGAGCTCGAGCGTGCCGCCGTGCGCCGCGATGATCTCGCGGCAGATCGCGAGGCCGAGGCCCATGCCCTTGCCGACGTCCTTCGTCGTGAAGAACGGCTCGAAGATCCGCGCGCGGACCGCCTCCGGCACGCCGGGGCCGCTGTCGTGGATCCGCAGCCGCACGAAGGCCTCGTCGACGTCGGCGGTGACCGCGATCCGGCCGCGCCGCTCCATCGCGTCGGCCGCGTTCTGCAGCAGGTTGGTCACCGTCTGGTTGAAGCGGCCCTCGTGCAGCATCACCCGCGGCAGCGCGGGCAGGTCGCAGACCAGCTCGACGTCGGGCAGCGTGCGCGCGAACATCGCGACGGTCGTCCGCACGCTCGCCGCGACGTCGACGAGGTCGCGGGCGATCGGCTCGCCGCGGAGGAAGGTCTTCAGCTCGCCGTTGATCGCCGCGATGCGGCTGATCGCGTGGCGGGTCGACTCGAAGGCCGGTCCGCTGTCGTCGATGACGTACTGGAGGTCGAGCTCCTGCCAGAGCGCGTCGACGGCGGCCCCGGCGCCGTCCCCCGCGCCGGCGACCAGCTCGCGGCAGCGCCGGGCGGCGGTGGTGAGCGCGTGGCTGTACTCCTCGAGCGGACCGAGGTTGTTGTGGACGACGTTGAGCGGGTTGTTGATCTCGTGCGAGAGCTGCGCGAGCAGGCGGCCGAGCGCCGACAGCTTCTCGGCCTGCGCGATCTTCTCGTTGGCGTGGACCAGCTCGGCGGTGCGCTCGCGGACGGTCGCCTCCAGCTCGACGTTGCGGGCGACCAGCGCGCGCGACCGCCAGCGCGCGAGGGCGATGCCGAGTGCGACCACCGACGCGCCGGCCAGCGCGCGGAACCACCACGTCTGCCACCACGGCGTCGCCACCACGAACGCGAAGCTGACCGCCGGGCCCCACGCGCCGCCGTGGTAGCGGGCGCGGGCGGTGAACCGGTAGGCGCCGGCCGGCAGGTGGTGGTAGCGGATGTCGTCGCCGTCGCTGGCCCGCCAGCTCTCGTCGAAGCCGACCAGCATGACCTGGTACTCGAGCTGGCGCGCGTCGAGGTAGGACAGCGCGGCGAGCTCGGCGTCGAGGTGGCCGTGGCTGTAGGCGACCGTCCGGCGGCCGGACGACCGCCAGGCGTCGAGGTCCATCGCGGCCGCGCCGAGGTGGCCGCTGGCGATCACGACCGCCGGCGGTGGCGCCGGCCGGTAGCGCGACGCCTCGAAGACGCCGAGGCCGGTGCTGGTGCCGATCCAGACGTCGCCGGCCGGCGAGATCCACGAGGCGCCCGCGTTGCAGTCGTCGCCCGGCGCGCCGCCGCCGCTGGTGAAGTGATCCGCGCCGCCGCGGTCGTCGACGACGGTGACGCCGAGCGCGCCGCCGATCCACAGCCGGCCGCGGTGGTCCTCGGCGAGGAAGTACGGCATCTGGCTGGTGAGCCCCTCCGGCTCGCCGAGCTCGCGGACGGGCGTGAGCCGGCCGCCCGCGTAGCGCACGCACGTGGCGCCGAGCGGCCCGAGGTAGCTGACGCACACCTCGTGATCGCGGCGGGCGACGATGAAGGTGAGCACGTCGTCGCGCAGGCCGTCGCGCTTGCCGAACCGGTGCCACGCGCCGCCGTCGCGCACGAACAGGCCGGCGCTGGTGGTCACCCACACGCGGCCCTCGTCGATCGCGATCGCCCACACGCGCGCCGCGTCGGCGCCGGGCAAGGCGACCCGCTCGAAGCGCGGCACCGCCGGCAGCGCGGCCGGCGCGGCGCGGTAGAGCCCGCCGCGGTCGACGCCGAACCAGAGCGTCCCGTCCGGCTCGGCGGCGATCGCGGTCGGCGCGCCCTCGGTCCAGCCGTCGGCGGCGCCGATCGTGCGGAGCTGGTGGCCGGCGAGGTCGTAGCGGGCGAGCGTGGGCCCGGTGATCCACAGCGCGCCGGCCGGCTGCTCGAGCAGCGCGGTCGCCATGGTGTCGGTGATCCGCTCGAGGCCGGCCGGTCCGAGCAGCGCGACGCCGAGGTCGGTGCCGACCGCGACCCGGCCGTCGTGGAGGCCGGTGATGCTCCACACGACGTCGGACGGCAGCCCGTCGGCGCCGGCGATCGTGCGCCACAGCCCGCGGCCGAGCTCGTGGTGGAGGCCGAGGCTGGTCAGCCACATCGAGCCTTCGCGATCGACCCACACCGACTTCACGTTGCGCGCGTCCTCGGGCAGATCGGTGGCGAGCAGGTGCGGGCGATCGCCGTCCATCTCGACGACGCCGCTCGCGGTCGGCACCAGCAGGTCGCCGTCGGCGCCGACCGCGAGCCGCACGTTGCCCGGCCCGACCACCGCGCCGTCGAGCGGCGAGCGGTCCTCGAACGGCGCATCGGCGGTCGGCTGCATCCACAGGTGCTGGCCGGCGCGCACCCACAGCCGGCCGTGGCCGTCGCGCACGACGCTCGAGATCGTCTCGACGAAGTCGTGGCCGAGGTCGACGAAGGCGGTGGCGCCGACCGCGCGCCGCAGCAGTCGCGCGCCGTGGCCGACGTACATGGTGCCGTCGCGCTCGACGAGGAGCCCGAACGACTCGCCGCCGGGCCAGCCGGGGATCGCCGACGGCGAGCCCGACGGCCCGATCTCGAACGGCCCGCGCGACGTGGTGACGACGGTCACGCCGCTCGGCTCGAAGCCGAGCAGGTGCATGCCGTCGGACGGCAGCACGTCGGTGCCGATCGCCACGAACCGCTCGCCGCGCTCGAGGAAGAGGCCGCGCGAGGTCGCGCCCCACAGCACCCCGTCGGGCGCGACCGCCATGTCGGTGACGAGCAGCGACGGCAGGCCGTCCTCGACGCTGAACCGCCGGAACCGCATGCCGTCGAAGCGATAGAGGCCGTTGGCCGACGCCGCCCAGATGAAGCCGTCGTGGTCCTGCAGCCCGACCACCACGTCGAGGGCGGTGAGCCCGTCGTAGGAGCCGTAGCCGCGGAACGCGAGGTGCCCGGGACCGCGATCGGCGGCGGCGGCCCCGGCGCCGCCGGCGGCGAGCGCCGCGG
>DASZXE010000369.1:0-2083 GCA_035546475.1 Kofleriaceae bacterium | reverse complement strand
CGAACCACAGGAGCGCCCACGGCAGGTGCGCGACCGCGACCACCGCCGCGATCGCGACGCGCTCGGCCGGCGGTCCCGGCGGCAGCGCGCGCAGGTAGGCCGCGCCCGGCGGATCGATCGCGGCCCGCACCGCCGACGCCGACAGCAGCATCCACGCCCCCGCCATCACCAGCAGCGCCCGCACCGACGAGCGCGCGACGCCGACGAGGTCGCCGGGCGTCATCGCGTTGCCCGCCATCGTCACGCCGGCGACCACGGCGAGGCCCATCCACGTCGGCAGCGCGCGCACCAGCACCGGCCGTCCCAGCGTCCCCAGCCAGCCCCGCAAGGCGTGCACCCACCGCACCGGCGCTGGCGAGCCACTCATCGTCCGCCGCACGATACCGTGGCCGCGTTACGATGGGCGATGGACGCGGGATGCGTCCGGTCCATGCGCGATCGTCCTCGCACTGCCTCGACCGCGCCGGCCCGTCCCGGCGGGGCGACGGCGCGAGCCGACGCCGCCGAGGCCAGCGCGCGCTCGCGCGACCCGAGGGCGCGCGCCGGCGACGATGCCGGCGACGACGAGGCTGACGACGACGAGGCCGACGACGACGAGGCTGACGATGACGAGGCCGGGCGCGGCTCGCGCGGCGGAGCGCCGCTGACGCCGGCGGAGCTCGGCGTCGCGCCGACCGTCGCCGAGGACGCGGTCGCCCGCGCGCGCCCCGCGCTGCCGTCGCTCGAGCTCGACGTCGCGATGGCGAAGGCCGAGGCCGCGCTGTTCGGCACGGCCGAGGCGGTCAAGATCGGCCGCTACCGCGTCATCGAGCGCGCCGGCGCCGGCGGCATGGGCGTCGTCTGGTCCGCGTGGGATCCCGAGCTCGGCCGCGGCGTCGCCCTCAAGCTCGCCTCGTCGGGCGACACCGCCGCCCGCGAGCGCGCCCGCGACGAGGGCCGCGCGCTCGCCCGCCTCTCGCACCCGAACGTCGTCCCCATCTACGATGTCCTCGAGCACCCCGACGGCGTCTTCCTCGTCATGGAGCTGGTGAAGGGCCAGACCCTGCGCAGCGCCGCCGCCAGCCAGCGCGCCCCGCAGATCATCCGCGCCTACCGCCAGGCCGGCGAGGGCCTGGCCGCCGCCCACAAGGCCGGCCTCATCCACCGGGACTTCAAGCCCGACAACGCCATCCTCGGCGCCGACGGCCGCGTGCGCGTCCTCGACTTCGGCCTCGCCCACGAGGTCTCGCCCGACGACGACACCGGCTCGCCGGCGGTCGCCGGCACGCCGCGCTACATGGCGCCCGAGCAGCGCGCCGGCGCCGCGCTCACGCCCGCCGTCGACCAGTTCGGCCTCTGCATCGCGCTGCGCGAGAGCCTGATCACCGCCGGCGGCGTGCCCCGCTGGGTCGCGCCGATCCTCGCGCGCGGCACCGCCGACGACCCGGGCGACCGCTTCCCGTCGATGGACGCGCTCCTCCACGCGCTCGCCCTCGATCCGCGCACCCGCTGGCGCCGCCGCATCACGGCCGGCATCGCCGCGTTCGCCGTCGCCGGCGCGGTCGGCGGCTTCACCCTCGGCCGCGCCCACTCCGCGCACGAGACCCCCTGCGCCGGCGGCCCCGAGCTCGTCGCGCCGAGCTGGGGCCCCGCGCGCCGCGCCGCGATCGCCGCCCACCTGCAGGCCTTGCCCGGCGCGTTCGGCGCGCAGAGCGTGCCGCGCGTCCTCGCCGCGATCGACGCCTACCGCGACCGCTGGCTCGCCCTCCACCGCGGCTCCTGCGTCGTCCACCGCCGCGGCGAGCTGTCGTCGGATCTGTTCGATCGGCGCACCGCCTGCCTCGCGCGCCGGCTCGCGTCGCTGCAGGCCATCGGCGACCGCGCCGCCGCCACCACCGCCGCCGCGCTGCCCGGCCTCGTCGAGGCCGTCGACCAGCTCGACGAGATCGCCGCCTGCGCCGACGACGACGCGCTCACCGCCGACGTGCCGCCGCCTCCCGCCGGCCTCGCCGCGTCGACGCGTCCGATCGACGACGCGCTGGCCCGCGCCGCGGTCGCGCGCGACGCCGGCCGCCTCGACGAGGCCCGCCACGAGGCCGACGGC
>DASZXE010000368.1:0-2791 GCA_035546475.1 Kofleriaceae bacterium | reverse complement strand
GGCCGGCGAGGAGCTGATCGTGGACGTGGGTGAGCAGCGCGCCGACCGCGTCGCCCTGACCCGACCCTGACCTGACCGCAGTCCGGAGGTAACGACAGATGGCCAAGGTCCTCATCATCGGCGCCGGCGGCGTCGGCGGCGTGGTCGCCCACAAGTGCGCCCAGGCGAAGGACGTCTTCGACGACGTCCTGCTGGTCAGCCGCACGCCCGCCCGCTGCGAGAAGCTCGCCGCCGAGATCGCCGAGCTGCAAGGCCGCACGATCCGCACCGGCGGCCTCGACGCCGACGACGTCGCGGCGACGACCCGGCTCCTGCGTCACGAGAAGCCCGACGTCGTCATCAACGTCGCCTTGCCGTACCAGGACCTGCCGATCATGGACGCCTGCCTCGACGCCGGCGTCGACTACCTCGACACCGCCAACTACGAGCCGCCCGACGTCGCGAAGTTCGAGTACTCGTGGCAGTGGGCGTATCGCGATCGCTACCGCGACGCGGGGCGGATGGCGCTGCTCGGCTCCGGCTTCGATCCCGGCGTGACCAACGTCTACTGCGCCTACGCGCAGAAGCACCTGTTCGACACCATCCGCACCATCGACATCCTCGACTGCAACGGCGGCTCGCACGGCAAGGCGTTCGCCACCAACTTCAACCCCGAGATCAACATCCGCGAGATCACCGCGCGCGGCCGCTACTGGGAGAAGGGCGCGTGGAAGGAGACCGACCCGCTGTCGGTGTCGGCGATGTTCGACTACCCGGGCGTCGGCGAGCGCCGCAGCTTCCTCCTCTATCACGAGGAGCTGGAGTCGCTCGCGCAGAACATCCGCGGCCTCGAGCGGATCCGCTTCTGGATGACCTTCGGCGAGCCGTACCTGAAGCACCTCGAGGTGCTCGGCAACGTCGGCATGACCCGCATCGACGAGGTCGACTACGGCGGCCACAAGGTGGTGCCGATCAAGTTCCTGAAGGCGCTCTTGCCCGATCCGGCGTCGCTGGCGCCCGGCTACACCGGCAAGACGTCGATCGGCTGCCTCGTCGCCGGCGAGAAGGACGGCAAGCCGCGCAAGGTCTTCATCTACAACGTCTGCGATCACGCCGAGACGTACCGCGAGGTGCGCGCGCAGGCGGTGTCGTACACGACCGGCGTGCCGGCGGTGACCGGCGCGGTGATGATGGTGACCGGCCGGTGGAAGCGGGCCGGCGTCCACAACATGGAGGAGCTGGATCCCGATCCGTTCCTCGAGGACGTCGCCCGGCGCGGTCTGCCCTGGCACGTGGAGGAACGCACGCCGTGAGCGGGGGCGTGGCGTGAGCGCCGGCGCGGCGCTCGGCGGCGAGGTCGCCGCGCGGCTCGATCTGGCGAAGGTCGAGACGCCCTGCTTCGTGACCGACCTCGGCGCGCTGGAGGCGAACCTGCGGCTGCTCGCCGACGTCCAGGCGCGGGCGGGCTGCACGATCATCCTCGCCCTCAAGGGCTTCGCCCAGTGGTCGACGTTCCCGCTGGTCGGCCGCTACCTGCGCGGCACCACCGCCAGCTCGGTCGCGGAGGCGCGGCTCGGCCGCGAGGAGCTGGGCGGCCAAGTCCACGCCTACGCGCCGGCGTGGACCGAGGCCGACCTGCGCGAGGTCTGCACGCTCGTCGATCACGTCGTCTTCAACTCGCCGGGCCAGTGGCGGCGCCTCCGCCACGTCGTCGAGGCGGCGCGGGCGGCGGGACACACGATCTCGTGCGGGCTGCGGGTCAACCCCGAGCACCGCGAGGTCGAGGTCGCGCTGTACGACCCGGCGGCGCCGGGCTCGCGGCTCGGCACCACCCGCGCCGCGCTGCGCGACGGCGACCTCGACGGCCTCGACGGCCTGCACTTCCACACGCTGTGCGAGCTCGGCCCCGACGCGCTCGAGCGCACGCTCGCCGCGTTCGAGCAGAAGTTCGGCGACCTGGTCCCCGGGCTGAAGTGGCTCAACTTCGGCGGCGGTCACCACATCACCCGGCCCGGCTACGACACCGATCACCTGGTGCGGCTCGTCCGCGGCGTGCGCGAGAAGTGGGGCGTCGAGGTCTTCCTCGAGCCCGGCGAGGCGGTCGCGCTCGGCACCGGCGTGCTGGTCGCGAGCGTGCTCGACCTCGTCGAGAACAGCGGCGTCGCGATCGCGATCCTCGACACCTCGGCGACCGCGCACATGCCGGACGTCCTCGAGATGCCGTACCGGCCCGTCATCGTCGGCGCCGGCGAGCCGGGCGCCAAGCCGCACACCTACCGGCTCGGCGGCCTCACCTGCCTGGCCGGCGACGTCATCGGCGACTACAGCTTCGACCGGCCGCTCGCGCTCGGCGACAAGCTGGTCTTCCTCGACATGGCGCACTACACGATGGTGAAGACCACGACGTTCAACGGCGTGCGGCTGCCGTCGATCGCGACGCACGATCCGGCGACCGGCGAGGTCCGGGTGTCGCGCCGGTTCGGCTACCGCGACTACCGCGACCGGCTCGCGTAGGCGGCGGCGTGGCAGCGTACGACGAGCCGCCGCCGTGGTCGGGCAACGCGCGGCTCGCCGCCGGCGTGCTGGCGACCTGGCCGGCGCTCGGCGCGACCTACGCCCACGCGGTCGTCGCCCGGCGGCGGTTCGCGACCGAGGCGGCGGCGCGGCGGGCGCTGGTCGCGCTCGGCCTCGACGCGCTGGCGCGCGGGCGCCTGCGGGTGCGCCCGCTCGGCACCGGCAAGAGCAACGCGGTCGTCGCCGTCGACGTCGACGGCGGCCGGCGGCTCGTCCTCAAGCGCGCGCGGCCGGTCGG
>DASZXE010000367.1:0-3848 GCA_035546475.1 Kofleriaceae bacterium | reverse complement strand
TCGAGAACGCGCTCGAGACCGAGCGTGCGAAGCGCCCTACCGGGCCCGCGAGGTCGAAGCGATGAATCGCACGACCGTCGCGGGTGAGGCGAGCGTGTCCCTGCTGTGCTCGACCTTCGGGCTGTCGCGCGCCACGTACTACGCCGAGACCCGGCAGCAGCGCGGCGACGCGGCTCCCGTCGGCAACGTGGTCCGGCTGCCGCGGCGGCCGCGCCACACGGTCGCGGCGGTGGTGCTCGAGCGCATCCGCGAGGTCCTGGCGCGCGACACCGCGCGCGCGTGGGGCGTGCGCAAGGTCTGGGCGACGATGCGCCGCGAGGGCCTGCGCGTCTCTCGTCGACGCGTGCACGCCATCATGCGCGCGCACGGGCTCGTCCTCGCGCGCGACCGCGAGCCCGGGGAGACGCCGCGCGGTCACGTCGTGGTGCCCGAGCCCAACCGGCGTCTCGCCACCGACCTCACGACCGTGTGGACGCGTCGCGACGGCGTCGTCGCCCTCGTGCCGACCATCGACTGCGGCGACCGCACCGCCGTCGTCCAGGTGACCAAGGACCAGCACGGCCCGGCGGTGCTCGCCTCCGTCGAGAACAAGCTGGTCGCCGCGTTCGGCGCGTCGGCCAACGTGCCCGACGGCGTCGAGCTGCGCACCGACCACGGCCCGCAGTACACCGGCGCCGACTGCGAGGCGCTCTGCGAGCGCTGGCACCTGCACCACACGTAGGCGCCCGTCGGGGGTCGGCGTCGGCAGCCGGGCGACATCGTCGTCACGCAGGCGGCGCTGCCGCCGCGGGCCGCGAGCGCGGCGCAGGCGGCCAGCATCGCGGTACGGTGCGCCATGCGCATCGACAAGGTGTACACGAAGGGCGGTGACGCCGGGCAGACGTCGCTCATCGGCGGTGAGCGGGTCAGCAAGGCGAACGCGCGCATCGACGCCTACGGCACGCTCGACGAGCTGAACGCCGCGATGGGCCTCGTGCGCACCGCGCTCGAGGGCTCGGCGGCGCGCGAGCACCTGGCGCCGATCGTCCACCGGATCCAGAACGAGATCTTCAACCTCGGCGCCGAGCTGGCGTGCGGCGACGCGGAGACGCGGGCGAAGCTGCCGCGTATCGAGGCGCGGCACGTCGACGCGCTCGAGCGCGACATCGACGCGGTGAACGACTCGCTGGCGCCGCTGCGCAGCTTCGTCCTGCCCGGCGGCGGCTGGGTGTCGTCGTATATGCACCTGGCGCGCACGATCTGCCGGCGCGCGGAGCGGCTCGTCGTCGCGCTCGCGGCGTCGGGCGAGGATGTCGGCGAGCAGGCGGTCGTCTATCTCAACCGGCTGTCCGACGCGCTGTTCGTCTTCGGCCGCTGGGCCGTCATGAAGGAAGGCCAGCCGGAGCCGCTCTGGCAGCCGGAGAAGACCTGATGCGCGGCGGCGCCAACGCGCCCGCGGCGGAGGCCGAGCAGGTCGTCGGCGCCAGCAACATGTCCGGAGCTGCCATGACCGACACCCATTGTGCGGACGCGATCCGCAACCTCGCCGCCGGCAAGATCGCCGAGGTGCACGTGCCCGCCGCCTGCAGCGTCGCGGCGGCGGGCGGCGCCCTCGAAGGGCTCGACCGGGCGCACGACGCCGTCGGCTCGCTGGGCGCCGATCGGGTGCAGGTGCGCTGGCGCGCGATCGACAGCCGGGTCGCCGGCGATCGGCTGCGGCTGTGGCACGACGGCGAGCACGTCGTCGCCGTCGAGGTGGAGGCGCCGCGGCCCGACGGCGGCTGGGACGCGCTGCGCGCCGCGCTCGGCGCGCCGGACGCGAAGCTGCCGTACTGGGACGATGTCGTCGAGGTGGCGGACGGGCAGTGGGTCTACCCGGCGCGCGGGCTGGCGCTGTTCACGACGCTCGACGACACCGAGCTGGCGCGCGTGGTCGCGTTCCCGCCGACGACGCTGGACGCGTACCGGGCGAAGCTCTCGCGGGCGACCGAGCCGCCGCGCGAGTTCCCGGAGCGCTGACGGCGGCGCGGCGGCCGTGCCGGTCAGCGGGTGCGGCGCGGGGGCGGCGGGGCGGGCGCGCGCGGATCGTGCTGGCAGGTGGGGCAGTAGTAGGTGCGGCGGAGCTGCTCGCCTTGGAGCGCGGTGACGATGGCGGCGCCGCAGCGGGTGCACGCGCGGCGCGCGCGGCCGTAGACCCAGGTGCGCTCGTCGGCGGCGCGGTCGCCGCGCGGGCCGGTGCGCGTCATGCGCGCGCCGGGGCCGAGGTTCGCGCGCATGAGCGTGCGCGCGCGGGCGTAGAGCGCGGTGAGCTGGTCGTCGGTGAGCGCCGAGGTCGGCGTGAACGGGCTCTGCCGCTCGAGCCAGAGGACCTCGGACTTGTAGACGTTGCCGATGCCGGCGGCGACGCGCTGATCGAGGAGGACCACGCCGATCGGCGTCGCGCCCGCGGCGCGCGCGCGGGCGACCGCGACCGCCGGATCGAAGTCGTCGGCGAGCAGGTCGGGGCCGAGCGCGGCGACCGCGCGCGAGCGGCGCGGATCGCGGCGCGCGGTGAGCTCGACGGTGGGCGCGTTCAGGCAGGCGAAGTCGTCGGTGGCGGTCGAGAGGACGAGCGAGGCGGCCGCCGGCGCGGTGGCGGGCGCGCGGTAGCGGCGCCAGCGGCCGGGCATGCCGAGGTGGACGCGGAGCTGCCAGCCGTTCGCGGTGTCGATCATCATGTGCTTGCCGTGCGGCGTGATGGCCGCGACGGTGGTGCCGGCGAGCTCGGCGCGCGTCACCCCCGCGATGCGCACGCGCGCGAGCGGCGTGCCGACGAGCAGGCCGCGCAGCGAGGTCGCGACCCGGTGGACGGTGTCGCCCTCGGGCACGCTAGCTCGCGCTCGCGCGAGCGTTCGACCATGACGCCGGGACGTCAGGCTCGCGTGTGGAGAGAGGTCTGCGGTCCAGCGGAGCGTCTCGAGCACGGTCGTGCAGAGGGAGCGCGAGCACGGTCCTAGAGATCCTCGCCGCCGTCGTCGAGGTCGTCGAGCTCGGGGGCGGCGTCGGGGTCGGGATCGACCGTGTCGGCGGCGGCGGGGCCTTCGGGGGCGGGAGCGGGAGCGGGAGCCGGAGCCGGAGCCGCAGCGGGAAGCGCCGGGCGCTCCCACGATGGGACCGAGACGAAGCCGCGGTAGTCGCGGCGGAAGCCGGCGTGGTCGAACAGCGGCGCCCACCGCGACAGCAGCGCCGCCTCGCCGTCGAGGCTCTCGACGACGAGCGAGCGACGGTGCGCCGCCGCCACGGCGCGCAGCCCCTGGCCGATCGCCAGCTCGAGGTCGGCGTCGGTCGCCGCCGCGAACGACACCAGCTTGCCGCTCTTCGGCTCGAGGTAGAGGACCGGCGCGCCGTCGACGAGCACGAGCGTCGCCGAGCCGCGCCGCGCCGGCCGCGCGCCGCCGGTCGCCTCCGGCCACGGCAGGATCGCGCCGTACGGGTTCGCCGGATCGCTGGCGCCGAGCACCGTCACCGTGCGCGCCGGCGTCTCCGCGCGCAGCCGGTCGATCGCGCCCGACCACGCGTACTGCCGCCCGCTCAGGCCCTCGACGAAGTAGCCGCGCCGCACGGTGCCCGCCTCCTCCATGCCGTCGAGCACCGGCACCAGCGCCGCGAAGCCGCCGGGGACGCCCTCGGCGAGCGCGGCCTCGCGCGAGACCACGCCCCAGCGATCGAGCAGCGACACGACCTGCGCGTGCAGCCGCTGCGTGGGGCTCGGCGGCTGCGACGGCACCAGGCTCGCGACCAGCGACCACCGCCCGCCGAACGACGCGTGCGGCGACGAGAACGAGCGCCGCCCGCCGCGCGGCGCCGCGCCGCCGGCCGCCGGCGCGTCG
>DASZXE010000366.1:0-3979 GCA_035546475.1 Kofleriaceae bacterium | reverse complement strand
GAGGTGCGGGCCGGGCTGCCGCGCGGGGTCGAGCGGGTGATGATGAAGATGCTGGCGAAGGCGCCGGCGGACCGGCCGGCGTCGGCGCAGGAGGTGCTCGCGGCGCTGGAGCCGTTCGTGACGGCGGGCGATGGGGCGGCGGCGGGCGCGGCGGCGACGGGTGCCGCGAGGACGGGTGCGGGGGCGGCCGCGGCCGCGGGGCTGGGGCTGTCGTCGACGGCGGCGATGCCGGTCGCGCCGATCCTGACGCCGTCGGGGTCGAGGCCGGACATGAAGGCGGCGGCGCCGCGGCTCGACACGATCGCGCTGGTGGACAGGGCGAGCGGACCGCGCCAGGTGTCGACGGGGCGGGCGATCGCGATCGTGGCGGCGCTGTGCGTGGCGACGGCGGCGGTGACGTACGGCGTGCGCTCGCGGTGGCACGCGGCGGCGAAGCCGGCGGCGGCGGTGGCGCCGGCCGTGGCGGCGCCGGCGGTGGGCGCGGCGACGGGCGCGGCGACGGAGGGGCCGACGGCGCCCGGGGAGGCGCCGGGCGGAGGAGCGTCGCGGTGATCGTCGCGGCCTCGCCCGCGGAGGCCGGGTTCGTCGTCGGTGCGCCGCTGCCCGCGGTGGGGCGCGCCGCGCGGTTCGCGTGCGCGCGCCGTGGTGGCGAGGCGGTCGGCGTGGAGGTCGCGGAGCTGTGGCGGCTGCCCGCCGAGGCCGAGCGGGTCGCGGCGCGACTGGTGTCGCTCGGCGACGCCGGGGTCGGCGGCTTCGTCGCCGCCGGACGCGACGACGAGGGCGTGTGGCTCGCGCGGGCGCCGATGGAGCCGACGCTCGCCGAGGAGCTGGCGGAGCGGGCGGGGCCGATGGCGGCGCGTCGCGCGATCGCGATCGTGCGCGCGGTGGCGAGCGCGGCGGCGGCGTGCGAGCGCGCGTCGATGTTCGCGGGATCGATCGAGCCGTCGGCGATCGTCGTGCGCGGCGAGCTGGTGACGCTGGCGGCGCCGTCGCTGGTGGCGGCGCTCGTCGGCGGCGCGGGCGTGGAGGCGACGTCGACCGCGAGCGCGCGCTGGCTCGCGCCCGAGCAGGCGGCCGGCGCACCGGCGGACAACGCGGCGAATCGCTACGCGATCGGGCTCGTGCTGTACCGGCTGCTGGCGGCCGAGCACCCGTTCGCGGCGTCGGGGATGCGGCGCGGGCTGGAGGATCAAGCGACGCGCGGCGCGCCACCGTTCCCGGCGGCGATCGCGGCGGCGCTGCCGCCGGGGCTGCAGGCGGCGACGCTGCGGATGCTGGCTCCCGACGCGGCGCGGAGGCCGGCGAGCGCGGCGGAGATCGTCGACCTGCTGGCGGAGATCGAGAGACGGCTCGACGCGGAGGAGGAGGACGGCGCGCAGGCTGCGCGCGCGACGACGACGACGACGATGGCAACGCGCGCGGCGGCGGCGGCGCGGAACTTCACGGAGGCCGCGGCGGGGACAGCGGCGGGAACGGCGACGGCGACGGGGACGGCGGCGGGGACGGCGGCGGGGACGGCGGCGCGGACCGCGACGGGGACGGCGACGGGGATGGCGGCGGGGACCGCAGCGGACACGCAGAGGCGGACCGTCGCGGCTCCGGGCGCGGGAGCGAGAGCAGGCGCAGGAATGGGAATCGGAAGAGTGATCGCGGCGATGCCGGTGGTGCTCGTCGCGGCGGGCGTGGTGGCCGCGATCGCGATCCTGCACGGCGGCGGCGCCGCGCCGAGGCGCGCGATCGCCGCGTCGCCGCGCGCACCGATGGCGGCCGCGCGCGAGCTCGCGGACTGCGCCTCGTGTCACCCGCGCGAGTCGTCCGAGTGGACGCGCTCGGTGATGGCGCACTCCGTCGAGTCGCCGCTGTTCGAGTCGCTCGAGATGCTGATCGAGGAGCAGGTCGGCCGCGATCGCGCCTGCCCGTCGGGCGCGGGCATCCTGCGCGCCGCCGATCCGGCGCTCGCCGGGGCCTGCCGCGATCCGCGCACCGGCCTCGCCGTCACCGGCTCGGGCGGCGCCCTGTGGTGCGTCAACTGCCACGCGCCCGGCGAGAACCTGCGCGGCGCGCTGCCCGCGTGGGACGCGTTCGCCGCCGACGGCCACAGCCGCCGCCCCGTGCGCGACCTGCTCCCCGCGTCGACGATGCAGGGCATCGGCTGCGCCTTCTGCCACCAGGTCGGCGGCCCGGTCCATCCTGGCGACGCGCGAGCGGGGCGCTACGAGGGCAACCCGTCGTGGACGTCGCCCGCGACCGGCCTGACCTTCTCGCAGCGGCCCGAGGACGCGCGCGGGCTGTTCGGCATCGCCAACAGCGGCTACCGGCTCGATCCGGCGTCGTTCCTCGCCGGGCGCACCGCCGGCGACCTCGTCCCCGGCGGCGCCCACCGCCGCACGCCCGCCGCCGCGGTCGCCTACGTATCGTCGAGCGAGTTCTGCGGCGCGTGCCACGACGTCCGCCTGTTCGGCACCGACGCGCTCGGCGTCCAGCTCCGCGGCGAGCACTTCAAGCGCCTGCGCAACGCGTACAGCGAGTGGGCCGACTGGGCCGCGCGCGAGCGCCGCGCCGGCCGCACGCCTGCGACCTGCCAGGGCTGCCACCTGAGCCTCTACCCCGGCACCTGCGTCGCCGGCGAGAAGCCCGCCGACCCCGGCCTCGCCGATCGCACCTGCCCGCCCGGCACCCGCTTCGCGCCGGCCGCGCCCGGCACCCTCGCGACGCGCGACGGCCAGCCGGTCGCCGCGCACTACTTCTCCGGCGTCGACCTGCCGCTCGCGAAGGCGTTCGACGGCGCCGCGATCGACGACGCGACGCTCGACGTCGCCGGCGTGCCGCTCGGCGCCCGCCAGCGCCGCGATCTCCTGCTGGCGTCGACGTTCCGCCTCGCGATCGATCGGCCCGCGCGCGCCGGCACGCAGCTCGACGTGCCGATCGTCGTCGAGAACGTCGGCGCCGGCCACCGCGTGCCGGCCGGCTTCAGCCAGGAGCGCGAGCTCTGGGTCCACCTGCGCGTCACCGACGCGCGCGGCGCCGTCGTCTACGAGGTCGGTCGCGTCGACCGCCCCGACGACGATCTCGCCGACAAGCGCTTCCTGCGGGTGAACACCCGCGACGTCATCACCGACGGCGCCGGCCGCCCGCAGGGCCTGTTCGGCGCCGACGTCGCCGACGGCCCCGACGTGCCGCGCTGGAGCCCACGGTTCTTCGAGCCAGACGAAGACAGCTCCCGCACGAACGTCGCGAACCCCGGACGTCCCAGCGACATCGTCGACCGCTCGCTGACGCTCGCCGGGGCGGAAGGTGGACAGGAGCTCCACGGGCGCGGCCTCATCACGTTCCAGAACGGCTTCCTCCGCTGCGTGCGCTGCATCGGCGTCATCGACGCGGCGGGCGCGTGCCAGCCGGCGCCCGGCCAGGAGTCGCGGCGCGCCGATCGCTACGCCGACGGCGACTACGATCCCGACAGCGGCGCGTGCACGTCGAACCTGAGCGGCCTGAACGCGTTCCTCGAGACCTACTTCCCGGTCGGCGCGCTCGACGCCAGCCGCGGCACCGTCCGGGGACCGGACGCGATCATCGACACGCGCTCGCTGCCGCCGGGCGTCCCGGTCCGCTACGTCTACGAGCTCGACGGCGGCGCGCACCCGGGGCCGTTCACCGTCGAGGCGACGCTGATGTTCCGCGCGTTCCCGCCGTACCTCCTGCGCGCGTTCGCCGACTACGAGCGCGAGCAGGACCGCCTCGGTCGCCGGCCGAGCGGCCCGCTCGTCGACGGCACCGCGCTCGCGCGCCTCGAGCTGGTGGAGGTCGCCACGGCGCGCGCGGTGCTGCCGTGACCGCCGTCGCCGCGCGCGTCGACGGCGCCTGGCCGGCCGCGGTCTTCGACACGCCGGTGCTGCGCGGTCTCGACGCCGCGGGCAAGGACGCGGTGATCGCCGCCGGGCGCGTCGTCGAGCGCGACGGCGTGGTCTATCGCGAGGGCGAC
>DASZXE010000365.1:0-9517 GCA_035546475.1 Kofleriaceae bacterium | reverse complement strand
GCGCGTCCTCGCGGCCGCGACCGTGGCGACGGTGCTCGCGGTGCTCGGCGCGCTGGCCGGCGTCGCGCTCGCGCGGCCGGGCGGCGGCGAGAGCTACTCGGGCGGCGGTGGCCACGGCGGCAGCGGCGGTGGCGGCGGCGGTGGCGGCGGCGCGGCGGTCTTCGAGCTGATCATCCAGCTCATCCGCCTCTGCTTCTACTACCCGAAGATCGGCCTGCCGCTGCTGGCGCTCATCATCGCCATCATCCTCTGGGCGAACCACCAGAAGAACCTGACGCGCGACTGGGACTCGGGGCCGCCGGTCGCGCTCGAGAAGTCGACGTCGCTCGACACGGTCAAGCAGCGCGATCCGGACTTCTCGTCGATCCTGTTCCAGGACTTCGTCTTCCGGCTGTACGCGACGGCGCACGGCGCGCGCGGCGACGACCGCAAGCTCGACGAGCTGGCGCCGTACCTCGGGCCGGACGCGCGGGCGGCGTTGCGCACGCGCGAGCCGCGCGGCGCGGTGAGCGGCGTCGTGATCGGCGCGATGCGGCCGTTCGTCGTGACGGTGCCGCCCGCGGGAGCGGCGGCGCCTCCGCCGAGGCCGGCGCCGGCCGACGACGACCTCCCGATCGACGACGCCGACGCCGACGCCGACGCCGACGCCGACGGCGGCAGCGACACCGGCGACGCCACCTCCGCCACGTCCGCGGCCGACGACGACGCCGGCTTCGTCGAGGTCGGCATCGAGCTCGAGGCCAACTACACCGTCACCGTCCACGGCGAGGGCAGCACCTACTACGTCGTCGAGCGCTGGTGGCTGCGCCGCGCGCCCGACGTCCGCACCAGGCCGCGCGATCCGGCGAAGGGCTTCCCCTGCCCCAACTGCGGCGCGCCATGGCAGGCCTCCGAGACCGCCGGCACCCAGCGCTGCTCGTCGTGCGGCCAGGTCGTCGACAACGGTCGCTTCGACTGGCTCGTCTACGACGTCGAGGTCCTCCACCAGAAGCAGCAGCCGCCGTCGCTGTCGACGGAGGTGCCGGAGCGCGGCACCGACCTCGCGACCTACGCCGCGCCCGACGTCGACGCGGCGTGGGACCGGCTCGTCGCCGACGATCCGGCGCTGACGCGGCAGGCGCTGCTCGCCCGCTTGAGCATGATCTACACGCAGCTCAACGAGGCGTGGGCGAAGAACGACCTGTCGGCGGTGCGGCCGTACGTCTCCGACGGGCTCTACGACTACCTGAGCTACTGGATGGACGCCTACCGCACGCAGGGGCTGACCAACCGGCTCGAGAACATGCACATCACCGACGTCGAGGTGGCGAAGGTGGCGCGCGACCGCTGGTACGACGCGACGACGATCCGGCTGTGGGCGAGCGGCCTCGACTACGTCGTGCGCAAGAACGGCACGCTGGTCCGCGGCTCGAAGAACCGCGAGCGGCCGTACAGCGAGTACTGGACGCTCGTGCGCAGCGCCGCGCGGCGCGGCCCCGCCAACAGCGCCCCGACCTGCAGCAACTGCGGCGCGCCCGCCAAGGTCGGCATGGGCGGCGCGTGCGAGTTCTGCGGCGCGCACGTCACCAGCGGCGAGTTCGACTGGGTCCTGTCGCGCATCGAGCAAGACGACAGCTACCGCGGCTGACCGGCTGACCGGCCGCCGCGCGGGTCAGGTGGGGCGGCGCCAGCGGGGGGCGAGGAGGCGGCGCTTGCCGTCGGCGGCGAGGGTGACGCCGGGCTCGTCGAGGTCGTCGCGGTCCCAGAGCTTGCAGGTGACCTGCTTGTGCTGCTGGTCGAGCGCCTCGCAGTAGTTGGTGAACTCGCAGCGGCGCACCTCGGCGCCGTGGCCGGTGCGCACCTTCTCGAACCAGTCCGGATCCGCCAGGCTCTGGCGCGCGGAGGCGACGAGGTCGCAGTCGCCGCGGGCGAGCGCCGCCTCGGCCAGGCCGAACTCGCCGATGCCGCCGGCGCCGACGACGGGCGTCGAGTAGCCGGCCGCGCGCACCGCCGCGCGCACCGCCGCCGCGAGCTCGAGGTTGCGGCCGAACGGGCCGCGCTCGTCGGAGTAGATGGTCGGCATGCACTCGTAGCCGGAGCGGCCGGTGTACGGGTACGCGGCCCAGCCGACCTTCGGCTGCTTCGCGTCCTCGAACTTGCCGCCCTTCGACACCGACAGGAAGTCGAGGCCGGCCTCGGCGAAGCGGGCGCCGAACCAGGCGGCGTCGTCGACGTGGCTGCCACCCTCGACGACGTCGTCGCCGAGGAAGCGGCAGCCGAGCACGGTGCGCGGCGACAGCGCGGCGCGGGTGCGGGCGATGACCTCGAGCGGCAGGCGCACCCGCTGCTCGCGCGGGCCGCCGTAGCCGTCGGCGCGGGTGTTGAGCGCCGACAGGAACGACGCCATCGTGTAGGCGTGGGCGTAGTGCAGCTCGACGCCGTCGAAGCCGGCCGCCTCGGCGCGCGCGGCCGCCGACGCGAACAGGCCGGGCAGCACCGCGGGCAGCTCGGCGATGTGCGGCAGGTGGACGTCGGTGACGCGCTCGCGGTAGCCGACCTCGAGGTCCTCGCGCTCGCGCGGCGTCAGGATCGAGAGCAGCGCGTCGTCGTCGAGCGCGGCCAGCGCCTCGCGGACCGCCGCCTCGTCCGCGATCGCGAAGCCGGGGTCGCCGGTGCGGGCGGCGAGCGCGGCGCGGTGCGCGTCGGTGATCGCCAGGAAGCGGGCGACGAAGCGGTCGCGCGGCGGCCGCCGGCGGATCGCGAGGAAGTCGATGATCTGGATGAACAAGAGCGTCTCGCCGCCGGACGCCTCGCGCACCGCGGCGACCAGGTCGCGCAGCCCGGGCAGGAAGCGATCGTGGCCGATGCGGAGCAGCGGGCCCGACGGGATGTCGCGGATGCCGGTCGCCTCGACGACGATCACGCCGGGCCGGCCCTCGGCGAAGCGCCGGTACCAGTCGATGACGTCCGGCGTCACCAGGCCGTCGTCGGTCGCGCGCCACGGCACCATCGCCGGCACCCAGGTGCGCTCGCGGGCGGTGCGCGGCCCGAGCGTGACCGGCGAGAACAGCCGCGCGCGCGCCGCCTCGTCGGCGGTCGGCCAGCGCGCGATCGGCAGGCTGTGCTTCCTCCGCTCGGACGGCTGCCACATGCGGCTCGGGTGTAGCACGCGAGCCGGCGCGAATCGGCGGCGCCGCGGCTGCGGTAGTGTCGGGCGGTGAGCCTCCGCGATCGCGCACGGTCTCTGCGGGCCCGCCTGCGCCGGCCGGCGGCGGCCGTGATGGCGGCCGCCTGCGCGCTCGTCGCCGTCCTCTACCTCGCCAACCACGACATGGGCGGCGACTCGCACTCGCCGCGCGGCGACGGCCACTACCGGCCCGTCCTCGCCCGGGGCGACGGCCACATGATGTACCTGATGGCGCGGTCGATCGTCTTCGACGGCGATCTCGACTTCGCCAACGACCTGCAGCGGTTCGGCGACCCGTGGGGTCAGCCGAGGACGAAGACGGGCCGCAAGGGGATCCCGCACCCGATCGGCCCGCCGCTGGTGTGGGCGCCGGTGCTCGCCCTCGCGCAGGGCGGCGCGGTCGTCGCCAACGTGTTCGGCGCCGGCATCCAGACCCACGGCTACACGCTCTGGCACCAGCGGATCGTCTTCTTCACCAGCGTCCTGTTCGGCTGCGGCGCGGTGCTGCTCGGCCGCCGGCTCGCGGCGCGGCTGTACGGCGGTGCATGGGCTCCCACGTATGCCGGCGTCGCCGTGCTGCTCGGCAGCCCGCTCACCTACTACGCGACGGTGATGCCGAGCTACGGCCACGCGCTCGACGCCTTCACCTGCGCGGCGTTCCTCGGCTACTGGGCCGCCACCGCCGGCCGCGACGACGTCCGCCGCTACCTCCTCCTCGGCGCGCTGCTCGGCCTGGCGATGCTGGTCCGGGTGCAGGAGCTCGGCCTCGGCGTGGTGGTCGCCGTCGAGCAGGTCGCCCGCGCGGCCGGCGCGCTGCGCGATCGCACGCAGCCAGCGGTCGCCGCCCGCGTGCGCAAGGCCGCGCTGCTCGTCGCCCGCGGCGCGATCGTCCTCGCCGCGGCGTTCGTCTGCTTCGTCCCGCAGCTCGTCGCCTGGAAGATCGTCTACGGCCAGTACCACCTGCCGCAGGGCGACGCGTACACGCGCTGGACCACGCCGATGATCGCCGAGGTCCTGTGGAGCGCGCGCAACGGCTGGTTCTCGCTGACGCCGGTCGCCTACCTCGCGTGCATCGGCCTCTGCCTGGTGCCGCGGCGCCACCGCCTCGTCGGCGCCGGCCTGATCGCCGCCGTCGTCGTGCAGGTCTACCTCAACAGCGTGATCATGGACTGGTGGGGGCAGGCGTCGTTCGGCCAGCGGCGCCTGTGCAGCATGACGTTGCCGCTGGTCGTCGGCCTCGCGGCGCTGCTCGCGGCGTGCGGCCGGCTGCTCGCGCGCGTGCGCGCCCTCGCCTCACGCGCGCGCGTGCGGATCATCGCCGGCCACGCCGTCGCGCTCGCCGTGCTGGCGCCGATGCTCGCGTGGAACGTGTGGCGCGTGCAGCAGCTCCGCGGCGGCAAGCCGGCGCCGACCCTCCTCAGCCCGACCTGCTGCAACCGCGTGCCGCCGCCGCTGCGCGGCCTCGCCCGCCGCGTCTACGACACCGTCGGCAACCCGTTCGAGCTGCCGGCCAGCGCAGTCTTCGCCTGGCGGCACGGCACGTCGCTCGCTCGCTGGGACCAGGCGGTCGGCGACTATCCGATCATCCTCGACGGCGGCCTGATGATGACCGGCGGCTGGCGCACGCAGCACGGCACCTGGAACCTCGCCGGCGGCGGCGGCGCGCCGTACCTGCTCGAGGGCTTCGGCCCGACGCAGCAGGGCGATCGGGCGTTCCGCTGGACCACCGCCGGCCGCGCGCGCGCGATCGTGCCCAACCTCATCCCGGAGGGCGAGCGCTACACGGTGTGGCTCGCGCCCGGCGGCGCCCACCACGTGCGCGTCGCGTACGCGGGCCGGGTCGTCGCCGACGTCGACCTCGCGCCCGGCTGGAACGCGGTCAGCTTCGAGCTGCGCGACCCGCCGACCGGCTCGAACGAGCTGGTCCTCGACAGCACCGTCGGACCGGCGCTCGACGGGCCGCTGCCCCGCCCGCCGCTCGGCCTGGCCGGCGTCGCCGTCGGCGTCGTCGACGTCTCCTTCCTGCCCGCCCCCTGATCTCAGGAGTCGGCGGCGCGGGACAGCCGGCCGACGACGAGGTAGCCGAGGAGGCCGGCGGTGGCGTAGAGGAGGCCGCCGATGGCGAAGGTGCGCGAGAAGCCGCCGTAGATGGCGATCACCGTCGACAGCACCGTGCCGAGCACCGAGGTCGCGCCGTTGACGCCCCAGCCCCACGGCACGAGCCGGCTGCCGCCGGCGGACAGCACGCGCACGAGGTGCGGGATCATCGCGCCCATCACCGCCCCGCACGGCGCCATCAGCAGCACCGCGAGCCCGACCCGCACGCCGATCGACTGGCCGATGAACCGGTGGATCACCGCCAGCAGGCCGAACCCGTAGAAGAACGCCATCGCCGCCAGCACGAGCCCGCTCGCCAGCATCGCGAACCGCAGCGCGCCGGCCGGCACGCGCGCCGACAGGAACGCGCCGAAGCCGGTCGCCAGCAGGAGCGCGAACAGCACGACGACGAGCGAGTAGGACGGGTGGCCGAGGAAGAGCGTCATGCGCTGCAGGAGCCCGATCTCGACGGCCATGAACGCGAAGCCGACCAGGCCGAAGTACGTCAGCACCAGCAGCTTGTCGGGCAGCGGCTCGTGCGAGTCGACGCCGCGGCGGAACGCGCGCGCGCCGAGCGGCAGCATGATGAAGACGACCGCCAGCGCCAGCACCGAGCCGAGCGACACCATGATCCACAGGCCGGGGTCGTTCATCTTCCACGTCGGGTGGAAGAGGTGGCGCAGCCGCTGGTAGTAGAAGAAGAACGGCCGGTCGTCGGTCGGCGGCGAGATGTCCTCGCGCGCGTGGACGACCAGCGGGCCCGACGGGCCGCCGTCGACGAGCCGCTCGAGGTCGCTGGTGCCGGGGGTGTGCGGCGAGATGAGCGTCGTCCAGCCGTTCTCGGCGACCAGCGCGTCGAGGCGGGCGACCGTCGCGTCGTCGAGCGGGTTCTTGCCGGCGATGAAGGTGCCGAGGCCGCTCTTCGGCGCGATCGCGTAGTAGAGGTGCGAGCGCGCGCTGCCGGCCGGCACGCCCTCGTCCTCGAGGCCGGCGGCGGCGAGCAGGAGGAGGCGCGCCGTCTCGTTGACGCTGCCGGTGTGCCAGCGCGTCATCGTCAGCACGCCGCGGTCGCTGAGGTGCGCGAAGTAGTCGTCGAATGCGTCGCGGGTGTAGAGGGTGTTCTCCGACAGCGCGAACGCGCCGGCGGCGGTGGCGGCGAAGGTGTCGACCAGCGACGCCTGGATGACGTCGTAGCGCTCCGCCGAGCGGCGGACGTAGCTGCGGCCGTCGTCGACGACGATGTGGACGCGCGGATCGAAGTAGAGGCGGCCGGAGCGGTCGGCGAACGCGCCGCGCATGATCTGGTCGACGATGATCGGGTTGAGCTCGACGCCGGTGACCGAGCGCGCGCCGGCCTCGAGCGCGTGCAGCACGTCGCGGCCGCCGCCGGGGCCGATGACCAGCACGCGGTCGGCGCCGTCGGCGAACGCGCCGTGGGCGAGCGCGGTGATCTCCTTGCGCTGGGCGCCGGCGCTGAGCTGGCGGAGGTCGTTGATGTGGGTGGCGGCCGACGCGTCGATCTTGATGTCGAGGCCGCGGTCGACGGTGACGCGGGAGAAGATGTTCCACGACTCGAAGACGACCTTCTCGGAGGCGACCCCCTTGCCCGACGGCATCGCGACGAACGCCATGACGACGTTGAGCCCGACGAAGGCGGCCACCGCCACGGCGGCGATCCAGGCGCGGCGGCGCGGCTGGAACAGGTAGGCGGCCCACAGCGCGAGCGCGGCGACGGCGAGCAAGGCGCTCGGCCCGCCGAGCAGCCGGAGCAGGAGGCCGGCGACCAGCGCCGCCGAGGCCGCGCCGGCGAGGTCCGCGAAGTAGACGCGGTTGATGTCGGCCGCGTAGACGGTGATGCAGAGCGAGACGACGACCCCGGCGAAGAAGAACGGCGCCGCCGACACGCCGATGAGGAGCACGAGCTGCCAGAACTGGCGGGCCTGGAACTCCGGCACGCGGCTGGTGCCGAAGTAGAAGAGGACGTCGATCGGGTTGGCGAGCGAGTAGATCGTCGCCACCAGCGTGGTGATCGCGAACCATCGACAGGCCCAGGCCAGCGTCGACGGTGGATCGGCGGCGAGCCGCTCGCCGTTCAGGAACACGTACACGCCCGACGCCGCGATGCCGAACATGGCGAGGCTCACGGCGAGGAACGTGAAGTGATAGAACATCGTCGCCGAGAAGAGGCGAGTCAGCAGGATCGACAGCAGCAGGTTGCCGAAGCAGACCAGCGCCAGGCCGGCGAGGACTCGAGGCGGCGCGCGCATCGGCGGATGTTCGGGGATTCTCCGAGCGGGCGCAACCCCGGCGGCCCGTGGCGGCCGTGGCGGCGCCGCGGAACGCGAGCGCGTCAGTCGCGCGCGAACGCGAACGCCGGGATGCGATCGAGCTTGCGGCGCGTGGTGAGCGCGGCGCGCAGCTCGGCGAGCGCGGGCGGCGGCGACGGCTCCGTGGCGAGGTCGTGGTGCTCGCCGGGATCCGCGCGCACGTCGTACAGCTCGGTCGAGTGCGGCGACTCGATCAGCTTGTAGCGGCCGATGACGAGCGAGCGCCGCGCCGTCGACACGTTGCGGTCGGGCACCATCTCCGAGTAGGCGAAGCCGCCGTCGGGGGCGTCGACCCGGCGGCCGGTGAGCAGGTCGGCGAGCGAGCGGCCGTCCATCTCCGGCATGCCGGGCGGCAGGAAGCCGCCCAGCTCGAGCAGCGTCGGCGCGAGGTCGACGAGGCCGACGACCTCGTCGTGGCGGCCGGCGACGATGCCCGGCCCCGCGATCACCAGCGGCACGTGCGTCTGCGAGTCGTAGAGGTCGGTCGAGTGGTAGGCGGCGCCGTGGTCGCCGAGGCCCTCGCCGTGGTCGGCGGTGACGACGATGATCGGCAGCGGCGGCCCGGGCGCCCGCTCGAACGCGGAGAAGATCGTCCCGAGCATCTTGTCGACCTTGCCGAGGACGAAGTCGTAGCGCTGGGTGTCGGTGCCCGACGCGAGCTCGTGCGACTCGTCGCGCCAGTTGTGCGGCTCGATGAAGTGGATCCAGACGAACGCGGGCATCGTCGCGCCGTTGCGGCGGCGCGTCATGAGCCAGTCGCGCGCGGCGGCGGCGAGCACGGTGCCGTCGTGGTCGATGACGAGGTGGTCGAGGCCGCGCGACAGGCCGATGCGGCGGTTGCGCGCGAAGAAGCTCTCGCAGCAGAAGAAGCCGGCCGTCTCGTAGCCGGCGGCGCGGAACCGCTCGCCGAGCGCGACGTGGCGCGGGTCCATGCGCAGGGCCCAGCCGCTCAGCCGCCCGCGCAGCCGCGACGGGCTGGCGCCGGTGATGATCGTCGACAGCGAGCGCCGGGTGACGTTGCCGGGCGAGAAGGCCCACTCGAAGGTGGCGCCGCGATCGGCGAGCGCCACCAGGTTCGGCATCGCCGCCGGACCGCCGAGCACGGGCGTGTGATCGCCGCGCACGGTGTCGATCGTGATGAGGATGATGTCGGGGTGCGCGGCGCCGGGGATGGGCGCCGGCGGGAAGCCGTGCTCGCTGAGGCGGCGGCGGACCCGCTCGAGGTCGAACAGGCGATCGACCGCCTCGCCGGCCATCGTCGGCCGCGCCCACAGCTCGAGCATGACGACCGGCCGCTGCCACCAGACGTAGAGCGCGGTCGCCATCGACAGGAGCGCGGCGGCGATCGCGGCGCGGCCGACGAGGTCGATCGCGCGCGCGGCGGCCGGCGGGCCCTCGCGGGCGAGGCGCGGCAGCGCGTGCGCGCAGGCGAGGATGACCAGCGCCACGACCGGATAGCGGGCCATCGTCATGTCGACGTAGCCGAGCTTCGGGCGGAGCAGCAGGTACCAGCCGGCGGCGGGGGCGACGACGATCAGCGCGGCCGCGGTCACGAGCGCGGCGCGGACGGTGAGGCGCGGACGGCGGCCCCGGCGGCGGCCGCGCGCGCCGAGCCGCACCAGGGCGCGGTCGAGGACGTCGACGACCGGCCGCGACAGCGCGACGAGGCCGAGCGTCGCCGGCACGAGCAGCACCGGCAGGAGGAACGCGACCGGCCGGGCCTTGAACGCGGTCGCCCGCGCGAGGAAGGCGACCGCGTTGACGATGATCGCCACCAGCGCGGCGGCGGCGAAAAGGATGTAGCCGAACCAGGCCCACACGCGCGGCGCGCCGCCGCCGTCGGTCGCGGCGCCGGCGACGTGCGGCCGCCAGCTCGCGGCGATCCAGCGGGCGACGACCGCGAGCAGGAGCAGCGCGGGCGCCGTCA
>DASZXE010000364.1:0-5592 GCA_035546475.1 Kofleriaceae bacterium | reverse complement strand
GGCGCCGCGGGGCCCGCGGTGGCGGCGGTCGCCGTGGTCGCGCGGGTCGCGGCCGGCGTGGTGTCGCCGACCGGCGCGTTGTGGCACGCGACGAGCGCGGCGGCGGTGGCGGCGATCGCGAACGGGAGACGGACGGACGATCGGGACATCGGGGATCCTCGCTGGAGCCGGGTGTAACCCGGCCGGCCCGAGGCCGTCGATGCCGATCACTGGCGGCGGATGGCAAGCCGCGACGTCGAGCGCGCGGGCGCGTGCGACGGGTGCGACGATCGCGACACGCCGACGCCCACCGGCGCACCCGCCTCCCCTCGCTCTCTTTCTTCTGGCTCCATACCCAACCCCTCCCCCGCAGAGAAGACAGCGGAACCTCGCTGCCGCTCGGTTCCAGGCAGAGGAACCTCGCTGCCGCTCGGTTCCCGGCTCCGGACCTTCGCTGTCGCTCAGGCCCGGGCCGTGTCGGGCAGCAGCTCCGGCTTGCGCAGCGTCGACGGCGTCAGGTAGCCGAGGCGGCGGAAGGCGAAGTCCTGCACGCGCGTCGGAGTGACCGCCATGAGGCCGAGGACGAGGTGCCCGAACCAGGGCGCGACGTAGCGGGCCGCGGGGCGGCGGCGGCGGATCGCCTTGTGGATGGCGCGCGCGATCACCTCCGGGCCGACGGCGGTCGACTCCATGCGGGCGCGCAGCTTGTCGGCGCGGGCGACGGCCGGGCCGTAGATCGTGCTCTCGTACTGGCTCACCGTCGACATCGAGGTGTCGGCGAAGTTGGTGCGGATGACGCCCGGCTCGATGAGGACGACGTCGATCCCGAACGGGCGCAGCTCGTAGCGGAGCGCGTCGGACATCGACTCGACCGCGTACTTCGTCGAGTTGTAGGCGCCCATGAACGGGAAGGTCATCTTGCCGCCCATCGACGAGACGTTGATGATGCGGCCCTTGCCGCGCTCGCGCATCGACGGCACGAACGCGCGGGTGACGGCCATCAGCCCGAAGACGTTCGTGTCGTACTGGCGGCGCAGGTCGCCGTCGCTGATCTCGGTCAGCGGGCCGACCAGGCCGAAGCCGGCGTTGTTGACGAGCACGTCGAGGCCGTGGCCGCCCGTGAGCCGATCGACCTCGGCGACCGCCTGCCGGATCGAGGCGTCGGAGGTGACGTCGAGGACCGTCGTGTCGAGGCGCGCGCCGGCGGGCGCCTCCGCGCGCAGCTTGTCGAGCTCGCCGCTCCGCCGGCCGGTGGCGATGACGTGGTAGCCGAGCCGCGCCAGCTCGAGGGCGGTCGTGCGGCCGATGCCGGCGGTGGCGCCGGTGATGAGGACGTGGGTGGCGGCGTGGGCGACGTTGCGGGCGGTGGTCATGACGATCTCTCCTGGGGTGTTCGGTCGAGGCCGACGGCGGCCGGTGGACGGCGGCGATCGAGGCCGGGCGGCGAAGTTGCGGACGGTCTCGGTGGGTGGATGCCTGGTTGGCTGGGGTTGGCGTGGAATGAACGTTCATTCCAGACATGAGCGAAGTCGGCGATGCGCCGCGGGGTCGGCCCGCGGCGCGCGAGGCGGCGGTCAGATGCGGATCGCCTCCCACATGCACTGCTCGGCGGTGGCCCAGGCCTCGCGGTCGAGGGCCAGGCCGCAGGCCTCGGCCTTGGAGACCAGGCCGACGAAGGCGCCGAGGACGATGCCGATGAGGAGCAGCGGCTGGCCGGGGCGGAGCTCGCCCTTGCGCTGCGCGTTCTGGACGAAGCTGACGCCGAAGGTGAGGATGCGCTGCTCGATCGCGCGGCTCGCGTCGTCGAGGTACGAGGCGTGGTTGTGCAGCTCGAGGAACGCGAACGACAGCGGGTGCTCGGCGACGTAGACCGACATGCGCTGCCAGAGCTGCCGGAACTGCTCGCGGGCGCTCGCGTCGACGGGGAAGTCGTCGAGCATGCGCGCGGCGATGGCGCCCTTCTCCCGCTGGTAGAGCGCGTTCACCAGCGCCTCCTTCGAGGCGAAGTAGCGATAGATGGTGCCCGCGCCGACGCCCGCCCGCTCGGCGACCTCCGGCACTGCCGTCCCGTGGAACCCTCGCTCCACGAACAGCTCGAGCGCCGCCTCCAGGATCGCCTCCCGCTTGTCCCCTCTGGGGCTGGTCGCGCGCTTGTCCCCGCGCCCCGTCGGGCCCTTCTCGCCGCGGACCTCCGCGCCCTTCTCGCCGCGGACCTCCGCGAGCGGCCCCTGGCCCGCGGGCGCCTTCTCGCCGCGGACCTCCGCGCCCTTCTCGCCGCGGACCGGCGCGAGCGGCCCCTGGCCCGCGGGCGCCTTCTCGCCGCGGACCTCCGCGCCCTTCTCGCCGCGGACCTCCGCGCCCTTCTCGCCGCGGACCGGCGCGAGTGGCCCCTGGCGCGCGGGCGCCTTCTCGCGGGTCGAGGCGTGGGCGAGCCCCGCGGTCCCCGGCCCCTTGGCGGGGCGGGGAGCGGCAGGCTGCGGGGCGGGGCGGGCGGGGCTCATCGGCGACACGGAATGAATATTCATTCTCGCGGCCCGATGCAACCTCGTTCTTCGACTTTCTTTCAAGCCTTCGAACGTACAGCCACTCCGTCAGCGGGCGCGGTGCCCGGGGCGCCAGCGGAGGACGTCGACGGTGGCGGGGGCTTGCCGGGAGAGCGGCTCGATCTGGAGGCGCGGGTGGCCCATGTGGATGACGAGGTCGAAGCCGTCGAGGCGTCCGTCGGGGCCGCCGTGGAACGGGCCGTCCGGATCGCTGCGGTCCTCCCACAGCGCCGCGACGTGGTCCCAGCCGCGCGGCGTGTAGCCGGTCAGCTCGCCGCCGTAGTTGATGCGGACCAGGTCGCCGCGCTGGACGCCCTCGATCGGCTGCGCGGGCATGCCGCGATCGTCGAGGTCCGTCGGCGGCGCGACCACCCGCGCGTACCGCGTGAGCGCGGCGACGCTGGTGTAGCCGACGTCGGTGCGGCCGCTGCGGCGCAGGGCGCCGACCAGCACGTCGGCGCAGTCGGCGCCGGTGAAGCGCTCCGTCTGGTGGTTGCGGCCGCCGCCGGCCGAGCCGAAGACCTCGGGGACGAGCAGGTACTCCGACAGCCAGCCGAGGAAGTCGTCGCCGCGGCGGATCGAGACCCGGTGCACCGACGGCAGCACGCCGAACGCATCGGTCGACTCGGCGCCCGGGCTCGCGACGATCTGGCCCGACGGCAGCCGCAGCTCGGCCTTGTAACGGGTGGTGCCGAGGCCGGCGACCTGCACCGCGTCGCGCTCCGCGGTCACGATCTCGGCCGCGTGGCGGCGCGCGGAGGCGCCGTCGCGCCAGCCGCCCTGCGGCGTCTCGTAGTAATCGATGTGGTCGTAGCCGAGCCAGCGGCCGAAGTCGTCGTGCTCGGTCGAGACGTTGCTGTAGTACGGGCTGCTGGCGCCGTTCGGCGCGACGGTGACGCGGAAGCCGTGCGGCTCGACGATCGACCAGCGCACCTCGACGTCGCCGAGCGAGGCGAGCGGCCGGCGATCGCGAGCGGCGACGCGGTGACCGGCGAGCGCGAGCGGCGCGATCGCCGGATCGGCGAGCACGACGCGCCTGCGGCCGTCGCGGCCGATCGCGATCACCGCGAGCTCGGCGGCGTCGCCGGCGCGCGCCTCGGTCGCCGCGTCGGTCCACGGCCGGTCGGGAGCCGCGCGGCCGACGACGATCACCTCGTCGATCGACGGCGCGGCGTGCGCGGCGCCGGCGAGGGCGAGCAGGACGGCGGCCACCAGCGGGACGGAGCGCATCACCCCGACGAGTATGCGCGGCGATCCCCACCGCGCCAGCGCGACGTCACGGCCCGCCTCGCGCGAGTCGCGTGGAGGTCGTCCCGGGCGACCCGCGGTCGCGCCATCCGGCCGGGGCCGGGGCGTCTCGCGTGTCCGCGATCCGGACCTCGCGCCTCGTCACATCGGCTGCCGGCGCGGGGCCGACGCCGCTCGAGGCTCGGCCGCCTGGACCGACGCGCGCGGGCCGCCGTCAGGAGTAGCGGTCGTTGCGCCAGGGGTAGGCGGTGTTCGAGTAGCCGCGCTCCTCCCAGAAGCCGGGGCGGTCCTCGATCATCAGCTCGAGGCGCTTGATCCACTTGGCGCCCTTCCACGCGTAGAGCTGCGGCGTGATCACCCGGACCGGGCCGCCGTGCTCGGCGGGCAGCGGGCCGCCGTCGGCGGTGTGGACGAGCAGCACGTCCGGCTTGAGCGCCTCGGCGAGCGACAGGTTCGTCGTGTAGCCGTCGTACGAGTGGCACATGAGGTGCGCGGCGCGCTCGTCGGGCTCGGCGAGCGCGAGCACGTCCGAAAGGCGGACACCGCGCCAGCGGATGTCCATCCGCGACCACTTGGTGACGCAGTGGAAGTCGCTGGTGTCGTCGATCTGCTCGAGGGCCATGAAGTCGGCCCAGGTCAGGCGCAGCGGCCGGTGGCAGGCGCCGTCGACGGTCAGCGCCCAGCGATCGAGCGGGATCTCCGGCTTGATGCCGAGGTCGAGCACCGGCCACTTGCGGGTCTCGTACTGGTCGACGGGGAGCTGCGGCATGCCGTGGCGGTTGCGCGGGCCGGTGCCCATCGGCTCGTCGTCGGCCATCGACGGCGAGCCGCGCATGTCGTCGAGGAAGCGCTCGCGCAGCTTCAGGCGCGCCTGGATGACGCGGTCGCGCTTGTCGTCGTCGTCGGCCATGGCGGGACCTTGCCATGACTGCGCCGCCGGCGCGCGCGTGGTCAGCGGTGCGGCGGCGGCGCCGGCTGCGTGGCCGGCGCGGGCGCCGGCGCCGCGCCGTCGAGGAACTCGAGCGCCACGCGGGCGAACTGGTCCGGATCCTGGAACATCGCGAAGTGGCCGACGTCGTGCAGCGTGACCAGCCGCGCGCCGGGGATGACCGCCGCGATGTGCGCCGCGTGCTCGGGCCGGATCAGCTCGTCGTGGTCGGCGCGCACCACCGTGACCGGGACCGCGATCGCGCGCACGTCGTCGTCGGTGTAGCGCGGCTCGCGCTTCCACATCGCGCGCAGCGCCGAGCGCGCGGCGTCGCGCCGGTGCTTGTCCGGCTGCAGCGCCGCCGCGTCGCGGTTGCAGCGCGCGTAGTAGCGATCGAACAGGCCGCGGGCCGGCGGCCGCCTCGTCCCCGACGGATCGAGGTTGGCCGCGAACGCGAGCGCGCCGGTCAGCCGGTCGCCATGGTGCATCGCGAGGTCGAGCGCGACGATCGCGCCGTCGCTCCAGCCGAGCGCGGCCGCGCGCGGGACGTGCAGCGCGTCGAGCACCGCGACGACGTCCTCGGCCATGAGGTGGTACGAGAGGCCGGCCGCCGGCAGGCCGCTTTGGCCCTCGCCGCGCGCGTCGACGACGATCACCTGGTGGTGCGCGGCGAGCGCCGGCACGAGGAAGCCGAACTGCCCGCCCTGGCCGCAGCCGCCGTGGAGCAGCACGACCGCGGGGCCGTGGCCGAAGCTGACCGCGTGGATCGTCGCGCCGTCGACGGGGACGTCGAGCGTGGCGTCGGCGGCCGGCAGCGCGGGCGCGTCCGGCAGCGTCTGCCAGCGCGGCGGCGGCGGCGGTGGCGCGACGCGCCTGTGCTCGGCGCGGGCCGTC